>JAJTFU010000123.1 GCA_021299075.1 Novosphingobium sp.
CGCCATCGGTCGAAAGATCAACCGCATAGCCGGTTGCCTCCAGTGTGGACTTGAGCTGCTTGCCAAGGGTCGGTTCGTCCTCGACGATCAGGATGCGCATCGCAAAATTCCCTGTTGTGAAATGCTGTTCTGCTTGCCGCAGTCAGCGGCGTCAAGCTAGCGGGATTGCCGCAGAACTTCGCCGGAGCGCGCGTCTACGTCGACAAACAGGACGCGGCCGTCGCGAATGAACTTGAGGCGATAGGTATAGGCGGCCGGATCATATTCCGGGCCCAGGTACTGCGCCCCGGCCATCATCGGCAGAACGCGGCGCTCAATCTCACGCAAGGGGCGGACATTGCCGGCGCGCAGGTCCTTGCGGGCCATACCGGCTTCGTCGCCCTGGCTGGCAAAAGCAGGTGCTGCGGGAACGCTGGCCACAAGGGCAATGGCAAGAACAGTACGGATCATGTCGGTGCACCTAACTCGCCGGGATTGAACGGACAGTGAATAGGTCACGAGTTGCGCAGACGCTCGACATAACGCTTGCGCAGCTCGGCGGTCAGCGCACCCGGCCGGCCATCGCCGATCTTGCGGCCATCGACTTCGACCACCGGCATGACCACCGTCGTCGCGCTGGTCACAAAGGCTTCGCGTGCCGCAAACAGCTCTTCAACCGAGAAGGCCCGTTCCTCGATCGCCAGACCCATGTCCTGCGCCAGTGGCAGGACCGAAAGGCGCGAGATACCCGGCAGCACCCCATGATCGACCGGGTGTGAAACCAATACGCCGCGGCTGTCGATGATATGGGCATTGGCGCTGGTCCCCTCGGTGACCATGCCATTGTCGACCAGCCAGGCATCGTCCACGCCAGCGTCGCGCGACACCTCCTTCGCCAGCACGGCGTAAAGCAATTGCGTGGTCTTCGCCGAGCGCAGCGCCCAGCGCCCTTCGGGGTGGAGAATGACGCGCAGCCCTTCAAGCGCCTTGGGCTGATCCACCACTGGCGCTGCCTGGGTGAAGGCAAAGCGGGTGGCTGGCACCGGCGGTAGCGGCGAAAGGAAGTCCCGATCTGTCGGTGCACCGCCAGTCACCTGCAGGTAGATCCGCCCCTCGGTCAGCGCGTTTCGCCGGATCAGCTCGTTCAGGATCGGCGGCCAGTCGGTATTGTCAGCGATCCGAGCCAGTTCCATCGAGCGCCCCAGCCGCGCGGCATGGTGTGGCCAATTGCGGAAATGCCCGTCGATCACCGGGGTCACTTCATAGACACCTTGCGCGAAAAGCAGGCCGCGATCGAAGATCGGCACCTTTGCTTCGGTTTCGGGCAGGAACTCGCCGTTGAGCCAGACTGTACGCATGGCCCCTCATCCGCACCCGATCCGTGCTTGTCAACGCTCTGCCTCACCCGCTAGGGCGCGCCGGTCATGGCCGCCGCACCGATCCTTTCCTGGGAAGCCCTGGGCCTGCAACAAGGCAACGGCTGGCTGTTCCGCGATCTTGACCTGCACATCGGCCCGCGTGACCGGCTGGCGCTGATCGGCCGCAATGGCGCGGGCAAGACCACCCTACTGAAGCTGATCTCGGGTGAGGTCGAGGCTGACAAGGGCAAGCGCTCGATCCAACCGGGCACGCGGATCGTCACGCTGGAGCAGGACCCGTTTTTCACCGGCTATGACACGCTGATGGACTTTGCCCTGCACGGCAAGGATGCGCCGCCCCGCCACGAGGTGGAGGCGATCGCCGGCCAGCTTGGCATCGACATGAGCCGCAAGTCGGACAGTGCCAGCGGCGGGGAACGGCGCCGTGCGGCCCTCGCCCGCGCGCTCGCCAGCGAACCCGCCCTGCTGCTGCTGGATGAACCGACCAACCACCTCGACATCACCGCGATCGACTGGCTGGAAAGCTGGCTGAGTCGCTACACCGGCGCCTTCGTGGTGATCAGCCATGACCGTACCTTTCTGGAGCGGCTGACCAAGGCCACGATCTGGATCGACCGCGGCAGCCTGCGCCGCAAGGAGATCGGCTTTGGCGGCTATGAGGCCTGGATGGAGCAGGTCTATGCCGAGGAAGCCCGCGCGGCGGACAAGCTGGACGCCAAGCTGAAGATCGAGGCGCACTGGCTGGAACGCGGCGTCACGGCGCGGCGCAAGCGCAACCAGGGGCGGCTGGAAAAGCTTTGGGAAATGCGCGCGCAGCGGGCCGCCATGCTCACTCCGCAGGGCACCGCCAAACTTGGGCTGGCAGTGGACGATGCCAAATCCAAGGCCGTCATCGTGGCCGACAAGGTCGGCAAGAGCTTTGGCGACCGCCCGATCATCAAGGACTTTACCCTGCGGATCACGCGTGGTGACCGGATCGGGATCGTTGGCTCGAACGGCGCGGGCAAGACCACATTGCTGAAGCTGCTGACGGGCGAGCTTGAGCCAGACACCGGCACCGTCACCCGGGCCAAGACGCTGCAAGGGGTGCTGATCGACCAGCAACGCAGCCTGATGTCGCCCGAAAAGCGGGTCCGCGACGTGCTGGCTGAAGGCGGCGACTGGATCGATGTACGCGGGGTGCGCAAGCATATCCAGGGTTACCTCAAGGACTTCCTGTTCGACCCTGGCCTCACCGATGCGCGGGTCGGCACGCTGTCCGGCGGCGAACGCTCGCGGCTGCTGCTGGCGCGCGAATTCGCCCGATTCTCGAACCTGCTCGTGCTCGACGAGCCGACCAACGACCTGGATCTGGAAACGCTCGACCTGCTGCAGGAAGTGATCGCGGATTATGACGGCACGGTACTGATCGTCAGCCATGACCGTGATTTTCTCGACCGGACGGTGACGATAACCCTTGGGCTCGACGGAAGCGGCAAGGTCGATATCGTCGCTGGCGGCTATGCCGACTGGGAAAAGCAGCGGACCCGGCGGGTCGTGCCGGTTCGGGCGAACAAGCCGGCGACGGATCCTGCGCCCGCTGCGCCACCGCCCCCGCCGAAGAAGGCCAAGCTGTCCTACAAGGACCAGCGCGATTACGATCTGCTGCCGGGCCGAATTGAAGAACTGCTGGCCCAGATCGCCCGCGATGAAGCGGCATTGGCCGATCCGGCACTCTACACGCGCGACCCCGCGAAATTCGCCGCCCTGACCAAGGCCATCGACGCAGCCCGCGCGGCCAAGGACGCCGCCGAGGAGCGCTGGCTCGAACTGGCCGAACAGGTCGAAGGCTAACCGATCCGGTAGAACCCGGCGACCCGATCGAGGGCAATCCGCAACACCAGCTTGCCGCTGCGCACCGGCCAGGCCAGCGCGCGCTCCGCCCCGGGTAGTGTCTCCCCGGCGCAGACCACCCGCCAGAGGATATCCGCCAGGTCCTTGCCCGCAGCCGCCAGCGCGCCATCGAACCGTTGGCGGGCAGCCAATTGGCGCTCGGTTGGGTTGAGGCCACGCTCGCCGCCCGTGCCGGCGATCCGCACCGCGTCCCAGCGCATGGTCACCCCCGGAGCCAGTTGCGCGCGTTCGAAATCGCGGCGCAGACATTCGCCCGCCGCCAGCTGCGCATCGCTCAAGTGCCCGCGGGAATGCAGCCAGGTCAGCGGGCTTTCCGCCAAGTTGACCGTCACCCGCCGCCGCCCAGCCCGGGGCGCGGTTGCCAGCGGTTCAGTGCTGTCCAGCTCACGTTCGACCAGAACCTGTTTCATGCGCGCTCCCTTCGCTTGTGCCGAACCCGGACTTGCCAAATCCGGCAGTCTGTAGGAAAGCATAAAAAACCAATTTGGTTAATTGAGGTCCGCCGTGATCAACCGCATCCGCGATATCCGCAAGCAGAAGGGCCTGACCCTGGCCGACGTGGCTGAGCGTTGCTCGCCCCCGACGACGGCCCAGACAATCGGCCGGCTCGAGACCGGAATGCGCCAACTCTCGCTGACTTGGATGAACAAGATCGCTGCCGCACTGGAAGTGGAGCCCGAACTGCTGGTGCGGGGCACCGAGGCTGAAGCGCCGCGCTATATCGCGCGCTTTACCGAGAACGGGGCCGAGGCCCTGCCCGCCCCGCGCGATGCGATTCTGCCGACGGATCTTGGCGGCGATGCGCCGCTGGTGGCCCTGGCGATCGAGCATGGCGCGGGCGATTATCGCAGCGGCGACCAGGTCTGGCTGCGTCAGCACGGACCGGAGCACTATCCCCGCCTGCTCAATCGCGATGTCCTGGCCCCCCGCCCCGGCGGCCGCTTTGCCTTCGGACGCATGATCGACCGCGACGACAAGCGGGTTGCGATCCTGCCGCCCGGGCCTGGCAGCCGCCAGGTGGTGATCGATGGGCCAGCCTGGATCGCGGTCGCGGAAATGCTGGTCCGCAAGCTGTGAGCCGAGCCTTGCGCGTGCTGTCGCTCAGCACGCTCTATCCCCATGATCAGGCTCCAAACTTCGGCGTGTTCGTCGAACGCCAGATGCAGGCCGTCGCCAAGCGCGGCGATGTCGACCTGACATTGATCAACCCGATCGGCCTGCCGCCCTTCCCGCTCTCGCTGCATTCCCGCTACCGTGCACTGCGCACCTTGCCTCAACGGGAAGTGCGTGGCGGGGTGACGGTGCTGCGTCCGCGCTTCACCTTGCTGCCCAGGCTGGGGGCCCGGTTCAATGCTGGCGCGATCGTTCGAGCTGTGCTGCCGCTGGCCCGAAAGCTGCACGCGCATCAGCCGTTCGATCTGATCGACGCCCAGTTCTTTCACCCAGATGGCCTGGCCGCCGTGCGCATCGGCGCGGCGCTGGGACTGCCGGTCTCGATCAAGGCGCGCGGGGCGGATATCCAATATTGGGGACATCAGCCCGCCACGGCTGTGCAAGTGCGTGAAGCCGGGCAACACGCGCAGGGCTTGCTAGCCGTATCGCAAGGCCTGGTTGATGACATGGCCGCGCTGGGCATGCCGCGGGACAAGATCACGCTGCACCGCACCGGCCTCGATGCCGACCTGTTCCGTCCTTACGACCGCCGGATGTGCCGCGACCAGTTCAGCCTGCCGCGCGACAAGCCCGTGCTGGCGACAGTCGGCGCGCTGATTCCGCGCAAGGGCCAGCGCTTCGTGATCGAGGGGCTCGCAGACCTGCCCGAAGCCATCCTCCTGATCGCCGGCAAGGGTGAAGACGAGGCCATGCTGCGTGGTCTGGCGCACGACCTTGGGCTGGCGGAGCGGGTGCGGTTTCTGGGAGCGGTGCCGCACGCCGAGCTGCCGATCCTGCTCAACGCCGCCGACATCTTCGTACTGCCCTCCAGCAGCGAAGGCCTGGCCAATGCCTGGGTCGAGGCCCTGGCCTGCGGCACGCCGGTCGTCACCACGCCGATCCCCGGCGCACAGGAACTGATCACCGATCCTGACTGGGGGCGCCTGGTGCCGCGCGAAGGCAGGGCCATCGCCGAGGCCGTCAAAGCCTTGCTCGCTGATCGTCCCTCAGCTGAACGCGTTCAGGCCGCCGTTGCCGGCATGAGCTGGCAAACCAACGCCGCCGCACTCGTCGAGCACTGGCGGCGTTTGGCAGCCGCTTAGGGCAGTTCGCGGGCCAGGCGTTCCTGGCGATCCACTTCGGTTTCGGTCGGCACGAAGCTGTTCGGATTGACCTTCAACCAGATCAGGATCGGCGCGGCCATGTAGACCGAGCTGTAGGTTCCGACGAAGATCCCCAGCGTAATCGCGGCAGTGAAGCCGAAGATCACGTTCGGACCGAGCAGCAACAACGCGACCAGCGTGATCAGCACCGACAGCGAAGTCACCATCGTCCGGCTGAGCGTCTCGTTGACTGACAGATCGAGCAGTTCCGGCATGGGCATCTTGCGGAACTTCTTCATGTTCTCGCGGATCCGGTCGTAGATCACGATCGTATCGTTGAGCGAATAGCCGATCAGGGTCAGGATCGCGGCGACGATATTGAGGTCGAACTCCATCTGCGTCACCGCAAACAGACCAAGCGTCAGCGACACGTCGTGGACCAGCGCGAAGAGCGCACCGACACCGAATTGCCATTCGAACCGAACCCAAATGTAGATCGAGATCGCGACGACAGCCGCGATCAGCGCCTGCATCCCGGTCTTGAACAGTTCGCCCGAGACCTTGCCCGAAACCGAATCCACCCCGTCAATCCGGGCATCCCCATGGTCGGCCTTGATCGCCGCAGTGATCTTGCGCGCCATCTGGTCGGCCAGATCAGCATTCTGCGCCGAGCCATCGGGCAGTCGCATCCGG
>JAJTFU010000124.1 GCA_021299075.1 Novosphingobium sp.
GATGATGACCCGCATATCCGCGAGGTGCTGGTCTTCGCCTTTGCCAAGGCCGGGATCGAGACGACGCAGGCGGAGGATGGCGAGGCGGCACTGGCGCTGATCGCGCAAGGTGCGCCGGACCTGGTCGTGCTGGACATCAACATGCCGCGCATGGACGGGCTCGAAGTCTGCCGCCGCCTGCGCGCGGGCAGCGATCTGCCGATCCTGTTCCTCTCTAGCCGCGATGACGAGCTAGACCGTGTGCTGGGGATCGAGCTGGGCGCGGACGACTATGTCGTGAAGCCCTTTTCCCCGCGCGAAGTAGTGGCGCGGGTGCAGGCGATCCTGCGGCGGGCGGGGCGCGATGCGGCGCCTGCGGCTGAGCCGCTGGGACGCGGTGGCCTTGCCCTCGATCTCGATGGCTGGACGGCCAGCTGGCAGGGTAGCGAGGTGGCGCTGACCGTGACCGAGTTCACCCTGCTGCGGACCCTCGCCGCCGCCCCGACCCGGTTCTTCACGCGCGATGAGTTGATCGATCGGCTCCACGGCCCGGGCTTCGCGATCACCGACCGCACGATCGACAGCCACGTCCGCAACCTGCGCCGCAAGTTTGCCGAGGCCGGGTGCGACAGTCTGGTCGAAACCCGCGCTGGCGTCGGCTATCGGCTTGGGCCGTGCACGCCGGCATGATTGCTGCGCTGCGCAGCCTGGCTTTGCGGCTCTGGCCGGTGCCGCGGCTGCGCTGGCTGCTGTTCGGAACGCTGCTATTCGTCGCTGCTCTCCCCGGCATCGCCGCACTGGGCTTGCGCGTTTACGAGAATGCCCTGATCCGCCAGACCGAGGCCGAGCTGACCGCCCAGAGCGCCGCGATTGCCGCCAGCGCCGCGCTGCTCTGGCCTGGCTCTGCCGCCGCCGCCCCGCCCGAACTGCAGGACGACCCGCGCGAGAGCTATCAGGACGCACCAAGCGGCGTCGACCTGCGCTCCTCCCCCGTCCTGCCCGAGCGGCCCGCAGCCAGCGTGAGCCCGGCCCGCGCCGATCCGGTGGCGCAGCAAGTGGCCGAGCGGCTGGCCCCGGCGATTGCCGAAGCCAAACGCGCCACGCTGGCCTCGATCCTGCTGCTGGACCGGCAGGGTTTGCTGCTGAGCGGCCGCGACCGGGGTTTGAGCCTGGCGGGCGTGCCCGAGGTGCAGAGCGCCCTTTCCGGCGCGCCGCGCACCGTGCTGCGCCACAACGATGCCTACCTGCGCGATACCCCGCTCGACTGGATCAGCCGCGCCACTTCGATCCGGATGCACCAGGCCCGCCCGATCACGGTGCGAGGCGAGGTCGTCGGCGCTGTGCTGGTCTCGCGCAGCCCCCGCGCGCTGTTCCGCGGGATGTGGGAGGATCGCGGCAAGATCGCGCTGGGGGTTGGCGCGATCTTCTCGCTGCTGCTGGTGCTGACCGGGGTGCTGGCCCGCGCGATCGTCAGCCCGGTCGAGCGGCTCAGCCGTGCCAGCCGCGCGTTGGCCCAGGGCCGCCATGCCGCGCCGCGCCGGCCGACGCTGGAAGTGCGCGAGATTGGCAGCCTTTACGACGATTTCGCAGCGATGTCGGCCGCGATTGCCCGCCGCTCGCGCTACCTGCGCGATTTCGCCGCAGCGCTGAGCCACGAGTTCAAGACGCCGCTGGCGGGTCTCTCCGGCGGGATCGAATTGCTGCAGGATCACGCCGCGACCATGGCGGAGGAGGAGCGCCAGCGCTTTCTTGGCAACATGGCCGCCGATGCCGGGCGACTTTCGCGGCTGGTCAGCCGGCTGATGGAACTGGCCCAGGCCGATATGGGGCATGCCGACCCGGCGGCGCGGACGGAGCTCGCGCCGATACTCGCCCGCGTGGCGGACGGGCTGAGACGCGATGGCTTTGCGGTCGAGCTTGACCTGCCGGCTGGTCTCCCACCACTCACCGCCGAGGCTGCCGCACTCGAAGCGATTGTCATCACGCTCGGCGAAAATGCCCAGCAGGCCGGGGCCAGCAAGCTCGGCATCGCGGCCAGCCTGGCCGAGGACGAGATCGTGATCCGCCTCAGCGACAACGGCCCCGGCATTCCCGAGGGTGACCGCGAGCGCGTGTTCGATCCCTTCTTCACCAGCAAGCGCGCGGCTGGAGGCACGGGCCTGGGCCTGCCGATCGCGCGCGCCCTGGCGGAGAACGGGCATGGCCAGCTGGAACTTGCGTACAGCGAAGTGGGGACAACCTTTTTGCTGACCTTCCCGGTCGCCCGGCGCTGACTCGCGCCCAAGGCAGCAATCGGCTAGAGGCGGTTGCGATGGAAACCAACGACCTGCGCATTGCCCTGTTCAGCGGCAACTACAACTATGTCCGTGATGGCGCCAACCAGGCGCTGAACCGGCTGGTCGGCTACCTGCTACGCCAGGGCGCGCAGGTGCGGGTCTATGCACCGACGGTGGATGAACCGGCCTTTCCGCCGACCGGCGATCTGGTCAGCGTGCCCTCCTTCGCTTTCCCCGGGCGCGGCGAATACCGTGTGCCGCTACTGCTGAGCCCGCGGGTGCGCGCCGATCTCAAAGCCTTCAACCCCAACGTGGTGCAGATCTCCTCGCCCGATTTCGCTGCGCACCGCGCCGTCAGCTGGGCGCGCCGCCGCAAGATCCCGGTGCTAGCTTCGGTTCACACCCGGTTCGAGACCTATTTCCGCTATTACAACATGGCCTGGCTGGAACCGGTGGTCGAAGCCCTGCTGCGCCGGCTCTACCGCCGCTGCGACGCGCTGGTTGCCCCGTCGGAATCGATGGCCCAGGTGCTGCGCGATCAGCGAATGAACTATGACATCGACATCTGGTCGCGCGGCGTGGACCGCGAGATCTTCGACCCCTCGCACCGCTCGATGGAATGGCGGCGCAGCCTGGGGATCGGCGATGACGAGGTGCTGGTCGGCTTCCACAGCCGGCTGGTGATGGAAAAAGGGCTCGACGTCTTTTCCGACACGATCGACGAGCTGCGCCGCAAGGGCGTGAAGCACCGCACGCTGATCGTCGGCGATGGCCCGGCGCAGCCCTGGCTGGAAGCGCGCCTGCCGCAGGCGGTGTTCGGCGGCTATATGGCGGGCCAGGACCTGGGCAAGGCGGTGGCCTCCATGGACGTGCTGTTCTTCCCCTCAACCACCGAGACCTTCGGCAATGTCAGCCTGGAAGCCATGGCCAGCGGCCTGCCCGTCGTCGCCGCAGCTGCCACGGGCAGCCAGAACCTGGTCGCCAATGGCCGTTCGGGCCGCCTGATCCGGCCCGGCGCAGTCTCACAGTTTGCCGAGGCGCTGCAGTCCTACATCGAAGACCCTGCGCTGCGCCGCTCCCACGGTGAGGCCGGGGAACGGCGCAGCCGCGACTTCTCATGGGACCAGATCAACCAGGTCGTGGCCGATACCTATATCCGGTTGATCCGCCAGAAGGCCGCGCTGGTCCGGCGCTGAGGCCTACTTCAGGTAGCCGGTAGCTACTGCGCGGCGGCTGACCCACAGCAGCAGTGCAATGACCGCGACGATGAACGCTGTCATCCCCGGATCAAGCACCCCGGCCTGCATTTGCGCACCGAAGCTGGCCAGCGCGCCAAGTAGCGAGACCAGGAAGGCCGGCACCGCCTGCCGCCGCCCAAGCAGCATCAGCAGCGAACCCAGGAACGAGCCCCAGATCCCCAGCGACCAGCCGATGTGGGCATAGGTCGGCATATTGGCCATATAGTCCTGCATCGCCGGGCTGGCCCCGGCGGCAGCGGCTTCCGGATCGAGCTTGGTCCACAGGTAAAGGCCCGCGCCCAGTGTGTTCCAGGCCATGCCTAGCCAGGCGATGGCCTTGTAGGCGCCAGACGGCGCTTCAACGGCAGCATTCTCCATGGTTACTCCCCCATCCCGTTTTCAGGATGGGGGAAAAGTATCATGGGAAACCGGATCGGCCAAATCGCCGGTCAGAGCTTCTCGATCTTGCGCGCCAGCTCATCGATCGCGGTAACGATCTCGTCGATCAGCTCGGGGCCCGCTTCCCCGGCGCGGACCTTGTGGATCAGCACCTGGCGCAGGTTGCCCATCGCGCGGCGCAGCGAAGCGGCATCGGGCCGGCTGCGCGCTTCACCCATTTCGGTCAGTCGCGCCATCAGCGCCGCCACCTCTTCGGCCCGCTCGGCCAGGTGCGCCGTACCCTCTTCGGTCACGGCAAAGCGCTTGCGCGCGCCGTCACCCTGGGCTTCGGCGATCAGGCCCATGTCGCCCAGCAAGG
Organism: Novosphingobium sp.; assembly: GCA_021299075.1. Taxonomy (GTDB): domain Bacteria; phylum Pseudomonadota; class Alphaproteobacteria; order Sphingomonadales; family Sphingomonadaceae; genus Novosphingobium. The sequence continues at coordinate 4,251 of JAJTFU010000124.1, forward strand.
TCAGTGTGGGATAGACCACCCCGGGACTGGGGGCATAGGCGCCGCCGGTCAGCTCCTCGATCGCCTTGATCAGGTCATAGCCGTGGCGCGGTTCGTCGGCGATCAGCTTCAAGAGCACCAGCCGCAGTTCGCCGCCATCGAACATCCGGCGGCGGGTCCGGCGCGGCGCATCCTCGCTTCCGGCGTCCCACTGGAAGGCAAACGGACCCCAGGTGCGCGAGCCGCGCCAGCGCCCACCGGCGCTCTTGCCGCAGCCGTGATTGGCGTAGTGGAAAAACATGTGACGATTCCTTTCGAGTCTTCGATGCACTCAAGATATATCTTAGATGCATCTGTTCAAGCCCCCTCGTCCGAATCTTTCCGTGCCCCTATGCTGGCGCGATGGCCGACCTCTTTGCCGAAGACCTGCCCGGTGCCGCGCCGGATGAACCGCGCGAGGATGCGCCGCTGGCCGACCGGCTGCGGCCACGCAATCTGGGCGAAGTGATCGGGCAGGAGCACCTGACCGGGCCCGAGGGCGCGATCGGGCGGATGGTTGCGGCCGGACGCCTCTCCAGCATGATCCTGTGGGGCCCGCCCGGCACCGGCAAGACCAGCACGGCCCGGCTGCTGGCCGATGCCGTGGGGATGCGGTTCGTGTCGGTCAGCGCGGTCTTCTCGGGCGTGGCCGACCTCAAGAAGGCCTTCGCCGAGGCTGAGACCGCGGCGAAGGTGGGGCAGCGCACCCTGCTGTTCGTGGACGAGATCCACCGCTTCAACCGCGCCCAGCAGGATGGCTTCCTGCCCTTTGTCGAGAAGGGCACGGTGACCCTGGTCGGCGCGACGACAGAGAATCCCAGCTTTGCCCTTAACGCCGCGCTGCTCAGCCGCGCCCAGGTGCTGATCCTGCACCGGCTCGATGCCCGCGCGCTCGATGAATTGCTGACCCGGGCCGAGGGCCTCGCTGGCCCCCTCCCCCTCACCCCGGATGCCCGCGAGGCGCTGGTGGCGAGCGCCGATGGCGATGGGCGCTTCCTGCTCAACCAGGCCGAAACGCTTTACAATGCGGCAATCCCGGAGCCGCTCGATCCAGCCGGCCTGGGCGCCTTCTTGCAGCGCCGCGTGGCAGTCTATGACAAGGACCGCGACGGGCATTACAACCTGATTTCCGCGCTCCACAAGGCGCTGCGCGGCTCTGACCCGCAGGCCTCGCTCTACTACATGGCGCGGATGCTAACGGCCGGTGAGGAGCCGCTTTACGTGCTGCGCCGGCTGGTGCGCTTTGCAAGCGAAGACATCGGCCTGGCCGATCCGCAGGCACTGGTCCAGTGTCTCGCCGCCAAGGATGCCTACCAGTTCCTTGGCAGTCCGGAGGGCGAGCTGGCCATCGTCCAAGCCTGCCTCTACCTCGCCACGGCGCCCAAATCGAACGCGGCCTATGTCGCGCAGAAGGAGGCCTGGAAAAGCGCCAAGGAAACCGGCAGCCTGGCCCCGCCTGCCCATATCCTCAACGCCCCGACCAAGCTGATGAAGGACATCGGCTATGGCGCGGGCTATGCCTATGACCACGAAGCCGAGGACGGCTTTTCCGGCGCCGATTACTGGCCGGAAGGCATGGCGGCGCAGGAATACTACCGCCCGGTTGAACGCGGGTTCGAGCGCGAAGTGCTCAAGCGGCTGGAGTGGAGGGACAAGAAGCGGCGCGAGCTGCGCGGGGAATGAAGGCCCAGCGGTTTGAGCACTATGCCGCGATCGACTGGTCGGGCGCGGCGGGTGAGCGGCATCGCGGGATTGCGGTCGCGCTGTGCAGCACCGGTGGGGACGCACCCGAACTGGTCCGCCCTGGCCATCGCTGGTCGCGCCCCGAAGTGCTAGACTGGCTGCTGACCGAGCTGCC
>JAJTFU010000125.1 GCA_021299075.1 Novosphingobium sp.
CAGCGCGGCGAACATGTCGATCAGATTACCCACCACGGTGAATTCGGCCACTGGCCCGGCGATCTTGCCATCCACGATGCGGAAGCCCGAGGCACCGCGGCTGTAATCGCCGGTCACGCCGTTGACGCCGTGGCCGATCAGTTCGCTCACGTAAACGCCATCGGCAATGTCGGCCATCAGCTCTTCGGGCGTCATCGTCCCGGCTTCCAGGTGCAGGTTGCTGGTGCCCACGCCCGGCGATCCGCCTGCGCCGCGCACCGCATGGCCAGTCGGCGTGCCACCGAGCTGGCGGGCGGCGGCGCTGTCCATCAGCCAGCCGGTCAGGTGACCGTCCGCCACCAGTTCGCGCCGCGCCACGGGCAAGCCTTCGCCATCGAACGGACGCGAGGACAGGCCGCGTTGGCGCAGCGGATCGTCGACGATCGTCACCTCCGGCTTGAACAATTGCGCCCCATCCCGGTCGAGCAGGAAGCTGGCGCGGCGGGCGATGGCATTGCCCGACATAGCCCCGGTCAGGTGGCCGATCAGCGAGCCGCCGACGCGCGGATCGAAGACGACTGGCAGCTGCCCGCTCTTGAGCCGACCGGGGTTGAGGCGAGCGACGGCGCGGTCCCCGGCCATCTGACCGATTTCCTCTGGCGCGGGCAGATCCGCGAGGTGCCGCGCGGTGCGCCAGCCATAGTCGCGCTGCATCGAATCGCCCTCGCCGGCGATCACCACGGCGCTGATTCCGTGGCAGGTGCCGCCATAGGCGTCGGCAAAGCCGTGGCTGGTAACAAGGGCCATGACCCGGCGGGCCAGGCTGGCGGAGCCGCCTTCGCTGTTGGTCACGCGGGCCACGGCGCGGGCCGCATCCTCGGCAGCGAGGGCGCGGGTCAGTAGGTCCTGCGGGCTCGGTTCGGCGCTATCTTCCAGGTCCAGCTCCGGCAGGCCCGCGCGGAAGAGCAGCTCTTCGGGGGCGAGGCCAGCATATTGGTCCTCCGGCGCGGCGCGGGCCATGTCGACCGCGCGGGCGGCCAGTTCCTTGAGCGCGGCATCCGACAGGTCGCTCGAGCCGATCGAGGCCGAACGGCGACCGACAAAGACGCGCAGGTCCAGGTGTTCGCTTTCGCTGCGCTCGATATCTTCCAGCTTGCCGAGCCGGACCTGGACCCCTTCGGACGAGCTGCCCGAATAGATCGCGTCAGCGGCATCGGCTCCGGCCTTGCGGGCAAGGTCGATCAGCGCGGCAGCGCGTTTCTGGGCGGCGGAAGGGGTCAGCATGCAAGGGTCACTCCGAAAGCGGAGTGGCCGATCTAGGTATTGCTGGGCAGAAGGGCAATCAGCTGAAGGCGATTGCCAGCAGCTTGAACACGCCGGTCACCACGAAAGGCAAGCCCAGCGCCAGGACCCAGACCCAATTGCGATCGCGGCGATAGTAGGGAGCCAGCGACCAGAACGATCAATGCAAAATAGGGCAGCATCGAGCCGCTCTTGGCATTGAGCGCGCCCATGGTGACGAAGATCTGAAGACCGGTATAGGCCAGCAAGGCATAGGCGATGTGGTCACTCATCCGCTTGCGCCAGTCGAGCGGCTTGTAAGTGCCCTGAGCCGAAACGTCTGCGCGGTGCCATGCTTTGGCCATCAGCGATCCCCTAATCATTCCCCAGCGCCCCGGCGGTCTGTGCCACCATTTAGGACAGGATGAGTAGAACACCGAAGGGCGAAGGGATCAAGCCTCGTTTACCAATCGTCCGCTATGTCGTTCGTCGATGCCCCATGCACGAAACCTGCCAAATGGACCTTGCGCAGCTTGCCGAGCGGCGCGGTGCGCCCTAAACGGGCAGGTGCAATGACCGATACTGTCACTCAAGCCGCTGGGCCCAGTGCCGAATCTTCGCTGCCGCAGGGCGGGCTCGAAGTCATTTCGATCGCCAAGTCCTATGACAAGCGCGCGGTGTTGACCGATATCTCGCTGTCAGTGGCCAAGGGCGAAGTGTTGGGTCTGCTGGGGCCAAACGGGGCCGGCAAGACCACCTGTTTCTATTCGATCATGGGCCTGGTGCGACCCGATTCGGGCCGGATCTTGATGGACGGGGTCGATGTTACCAACCTGCCGATGTACCGGCGGGCGATCCTGGGCCTGGGCTACCTGCCCCAAGAAACCAGCATCTTTCGCGGCATGACGGTTGAACAGAACATCAACTGTGTGCTCGAACTGGTCGAACCCGATGCCGAAGTCCGCGCTGCAGAGCTGGAACGCTTGCTGGGCGAATTCGGCCTGACCCGGCTGCGCGCCAGCCCGGCGATGGCGCTGTCAGGTGGGGAGCGCCGCCGCGCTGAAATCGCCCGCGCCCTGGCGGCCAAGCCCTCGATCATGCTGCTGGACGAGCCTTTCGCCGGGATCGACCCGCTCTCGATCAGCGATATCCGTGATCTGGTGCGGGACCTCAAGCAGCGCGGTATCGGCGTGCTGATCACCGATCACAACGTCCGCGAGACGCTGGATATCTGTGACAAGGGCTGCATCATCTATGGCGGCCAGGTGCTGTTCGCCGGCAGCCCCGAGGCGCTGGTGGCGGACGAGAACGTGCGCCGGCTCTACCTGGGTGAGGGCTTCACGCTCTAGGGCTTCATCCAATGGCGCTCGGGCCCCGCCTTGACCTTCGGCAATCGCAATCGCTGGTGATGACGCCGCAGCTCCAGCAGGCGATCAAGCTGCTGGCGCTGTCAAACCTCGAGATCGAAACCTTCATTGGCGAGGCGCTCGAAAGCAATCCGCTGCTCGACATCGGCGAGGCAGCACCTGATGTTCCGGCGATCGAGGAAATCGCCGAGCTACGCCGCACCACCTTGGAAACTTCCCCGGTGGACCAGCTGCTGTCCGAAGGCCGCGCCGCTGATGACCGGCCGCTCGACATCGATCCGACCGCGCTCGACCGCGACCGTGATACCGGCGATGGCGAGCGCGGCAGCGGTGACTGGAGCGCCGACCAGCGGATCGGTCCGGCCGGCGAGGGTGGGCTTGATATCGATGAACGCGGCGAGGGCGATAAGGACCTGGCCACTCACCTGCACGACCAGCTTGGGGCCCAGGCGCGCGATCCGCGGCTGGCTTTCATTGCCCGCTACCTGATCGATCAGCTGGATGATGCCGGCTATCTCCCGGTCACGCTGCGCGAAGTGGCCGGAGAGCTGGGTGTTCCCCTGGCCGAGGCCGAGGCGGCGCTGGCGCTGGTCCAGTCGCTCGATCCAACCGGGGTCGGCGCGCGGTCGCTTGGCGAATGCCTGGCGCTCCAGGCGATCGAGGCGGACCGCCATGACCCGGCCATGGCCCGCCTGCTCGAAAATCTTGATCTGCTGGCCCGCGGCGAGCTGCCCCGGCTCAAGCGGATGTGCGGGGTCGATGACGAAGACTTCGCCGACATGCTGGCCGAGCTGCGTGCCTATGATCCCAAGCACGCTGCCGCGGCTGATCGTCAACCGCAGCTACTATGTCGAGATGCGCAGCGCCTGCGATGACAAGTCGGCGCGGGCCTGGCTGTCAGACAAGCTGGCCGATGCCAACTGGCTGATCAAGGCGCTGGACCAGCGGCAGAAAACGATCCTGAAGGCTGCGAGCGAAATCGTGACGCAGCAGGACGGCTTCTTCCGTCATGGCGTCTCGCAACTGCGGCCGCTGACCCTGCGGACGGTGGCCGAGGCGATCGGCATGCATGAATCGACCGTCAGCCGCGTCACCTCGAACAAGTACCTGCACTGTCCGCGCGGCACGTTTGAGCTGAAGTACTTCTTCACCTCGGGCGTCGGCGCGGTCGATGGTGAGGGCGGAGCCTCGGCCGAAGCGGTCAAGGCCGCGATCAAGGCGCTGATCGATGCCGAGGATCCCAAGGCGATCCTGTCGGACGATACGTTGGTCGACCTGCTCAAGGCCAAGGGCTTCGATCTCGCCCGGCGGACGGTCGCCAAGTACCGCGAGGCGATCGGGCTGGGTTCATCGGTTCAGCGCCGCCGGCAAAAGGCGCTGGCGGGAATGCGCTGAGGCGCTAGTCTCGCCTGATCTGACAGGGAGAGTCTCACCATGAAACTGCACTTGCTGGCCGCCGCTGCGCTGGCCACCGTTCTGGCCGCCCCCGCGCTGGCCGACCAGGTCGAGTACCGCGCGCTGATCCAGGAACGCGATGTCGGCCACCTCAAGCTCGACCGGCAGGGGCAGAAGATCGCGGTTGATTACAACATCAAGCAGAACGGGCGCGGGCCGACCATCACCGAAGCGGTAACGCTGGATAAGGATGGCGCGCCGACCGCTTGGACCATCACCGGTCGCACCACTTTCGGCAATGCCGTCAACGAAAGCTTCAAGCGCACGGCGGCCGGGGCCGAATGGCGCGACCTGTCAGGGCCGGGGCGAATCAAGGGCAAGGATGCGCCGCGTTATTATTCGACGCAGAACGGCTCGCCGCTTGATGTGGCCATGCTGGCCAAGGCGCTGCTGGCCGATTCCGATCGCACCATGGCCGTCGCCCCGGGCGGCACCGCCCGGCTGACCGAGCGCGACCGCCGCAGCTTCGATGGCCCCGAAGGCAAACTCGAAGTCGTGACCTACGAGTTGTCCGGCCTGTCGCTCAACCCGACCTATGTCACCCTGGACGCGAAGGGTGATCTGTTTGCGCTGTCGAGCGCTGGCTTTATCCTCGCCCGCAAGGGCTATGAGCGCGCCGCCGACAAGCCGCTGCGCGACCTGGCAGAGAAACTGGCCTCGGGCCGCTTCGCCCAGCTCCAGAGCGAGAGCGCCAAGCGGTTCTCCGGCCCGGTCCGGATCCGCAATGTTCGAATCTTTGACCCCAAGGCCAAGGCGCTTTCGGCGCTGAGCGACGTGGTCGTCTCAGGCAATCGCATTTCCGGCGTGGTCCCGGCGGGCAGCATTGCCACGCCGGGCGAGACTACGGTCGAAGGTGAAGGCGGCACGCTGGTGCCGGGCCTGTTCGAAATGCACGGCCACATGGGCCAGGAAGATGCACTCATGAACGTGCTGGCCGGTGTTACCTCGGTCCGCGACATGGGCAACCGCAATGAAGTGCTCGACACACTGATCGATCGGATCGGCAAGGGCGAGGTGGCCGGTCCGCGGATCACGCGCTCGGGCTTTATCGAGGGCAAGAGCCCGTTCAGCTCGGCCACCGGCAAGCTGGTGGCGAGCGAGGCCGAAGCGATCGATGCGGTGCGCTGGTATGCGGCGCGCGGCTATAACCAGGCCAAGCTCTACAATTCGATGGACCCGAAGTGGGCGCCAAACGTTGTCGCGGAGGCCAAGCGACTGGGTCAATCAGCTGATGCTGGGCTGGGTGCTCAACCCGGGCGAAGATACCCGCACCCTGTTCCGCTTCACCGCCCAGGCCCGCTTCCCCGGGCTTGATCTCAAGTCGGACAAGGTGACCAAGACGCTGGATGCCATGGTGGCCAGGAAGGTCGCGCACGAGCCGACCATCGCGATCCACGAGCTCGGCCTTACCGCGCTGGACGGCGTGCCCAATCCGGGTGCGGTGGACTATATCGACCACATGCCGCCGGCCGAACAGCGCCAGCTGAAGCAGGCCCTGTTCGGGGCCGATACGCCCAAGCAGCGCGCCGACTACGTTGCAGCCTTTGCCAAGATCAAGGAAACCCTGGCCGAGATGCACCGCCGCGGGATCATGCTGATCCCCGGCACCGATCTGGGCGGCGGGTTCAATTATCACCGCGAACTGGAGCTGTTCGGCCAACTGGGGATGAGCCCGGCCGACGTGCTGAGCCGCGCCACACTGGAGATGGCGCAATACCTGGGCCAGGATCAGGCGCTGGGCAGCATTGAGCGCGGCAAGCTGGCAGACTTCTTCCTGATCCCCGGCGATCCGACCAAGGACCTGAAGGCCATCAAGACGATCCGAATGGTCTCGCGCGGCGGCACGGTCTACTTGCCCGACGAAGTCTATGCCAAGCTGGGGATCACGCCCTTCGGCACGCCGGTGAAAATCGCCGCGCCGAAAAACTGATCCAGCCCTATCCTGCGGCTTCCTGAGCGGCGGCATCCAACCCGGATGCCGCCGCTTCTGCGCTGAACCGTACATTTGGCGCGCCGCTTGGTGCGGGAGGCGGGAACTACGAGTGGCCTGAAGCGTTGAGCATCCCGCGGGGCAGGCTGCCCGCATGATGCGGGGCGGCCAATCGTAGGAGACGCATCATGAAATCCAAGCTTCTCATCCTTATCAGCGCCGCAGCACTTCCGCTGGGTGCATGTTCGACCATGGAAAACGATCGGACGCTGTCGACCGCAGCCACGGGCGCGGCAATTGGCGCTGCCGGTGGGGCCGGTGTTGCCGCCATTGCCGGCGGCGATCTGTTGACTGGCGCACTGATCGGTGGCGCGGTTGGCGGCCTGGCTGGCGCAATCTGGGCTGACCGCGACGGCGATGGTCGGGCCGACGGCTATGTCCAGAACGGCCAGTATTATGCTGGTGCACCTTCCGGCAATTCCTATCAGTCGGCAAATGCTGCCCCCGCGCGCCGCTGCCCTTCGACGCTCGGCTCGGCTGCGACCGGTGCGGCGATCGGCGGGGCGGCTGGCGCCGGGGTCGGTGCTGCTGCAAGTGGCATCAGCGTGCTGGAAGGTGCGGTGGTCGGGGCTGCGGTTGGCGGGCTGGCTGGAGCAATCTGGGCCGATTCCAACAATGACGGCTGCGTCGATGGCTACTACCGCGAGGGCCAGTACTATTCCGGCGCGCCGACCGCCCAGCCGGCGCATACGCACCACATGAGCGGTGAGCGCGGGTAGGACAAGTTGTCCAACTGGCCTTGTTCGAGGAACCGGACTGCGTGGCTGCTCCCCGTCGCCTTGGCGGCGGGGGCGGTCGTTGCATTACCTGCGCAGGCCCGCAGTCCGGCTGCGGTTGCGGTACCTGCGGGCGACCGGGCCTTGCGCGTCGAGATCGGCAAGCGTGTAAGCAAGGACCTGCGGGCGTTCTACGCTGCGCGCGGCAATCGGCCATTGTGGATCGGGATTGATGGAAGGCCGCAGCCCGCGACCACGATCCTCCTGCGCCAGCTGGAAACCGCCGATCTCGATGGCCTCAAGCCGAAGACCCTCAGGTCTGGCAACCTCGAGGATGCGCTGGCCAATGCCCGCGCCAACGATGTTGCCAGTCTCGCCAAGGCTGAACTAAACGCGTCGCGGGGCTATGTCCGCTTCGTCCAGGCACTGCGCAAGGCGCCGCACGCGCCGATGATCTATGAAAGTGATGCGTTGGCCCCGGTCGTGCCGACAGCGGGCGCGGCGCTGCAGCGCGCGGCGGCCGCAAAATCGCTGGTTGGCTACCTTCAGGACATGGGTTGGATGCACCCGTTCTACGCGCCGCTCCGCGCCGCGCTGGGCAAGCCCGGCTACAGTGCGGAGCAGCGCCGGATCGTCCAGGTCAACATGGACCGCGTTCGCGCCTTGCCGCCGATCGCGGAAGGACGCTGGGTACTGGTCGATGCCGCCGCTGCGCGGCTGTGGATGTATGATGGCAGCAGGCTGGCCGGGACGATGAAGGTCGTGGTTGGCAAGCCGGAGACCCAGACCCCGGCCATGGCGGGCTTCCTGCGCTATGCCATCGTCAACCCATACTGGAACCTGCCGGATGACCTGATGCCCAGCCGGATCACGGAAAAGGTCATTGCCAATGGCCCGGGCTATATCAAGTCGAGCGGTTATCAGGTTCTGGCCAGCTGGGAGGAGGATGCCTCGGTACTCGATCCCGCCGCGGTCGATTGGCAGGCGGTTGCGGCGGGTCAGCAGGTGGTCCGCGCGCGGCAACTGCCGGGGCCGGCCAATTTCATGGGCGCGGTCAAGTTCTTGTTCCCGAACGAGCAGGGCATCTACCTGCACGACACGCCTGAGCGCGATCTGCTGGCGAAGGACGCGCGCTATTTCAGCAATGGCTGCGTTCGGCTTGAGCAGGCCGGCAAACTCGGCCGCTGGTTGCTTGGAAAGCCGCTGCCGCGCTCAAAAACGCCGGAGAAGCGGGTCGAGCTGCCGGTCCCGGTGCCGATCTACATCACCTACCTGACTGCAGCGCCGGGAGGGACCTCGATCCGCTTTCGGCCCGATGCCTATGGACGCGATTCCGCCCAATCGCGGGTGGCGGTACGGCAGCCGCGCTGAAAAGGACTGGCGCTTGCCTGCCGCCCGTTGCAGCATGGCTGACAGGACCTGAGAAATACGGGGGTGGGGATGAATTGGTGGATCTGGGGCAGCGCAGCGGCGCTCTATCTCGTGTTCCGGTTGTGGTACGATAACTGGCGCGGACCATTGTCCAAGGCTGAGATCGACGCCTTCTTTACCGAGGTCCATGGCAAGTATGGCGGCGGCAATGATCCCGCTGTCCTGCGCGCCTTCCTGGAGGCCGATGACGGCAAGGAATTCGTCATGCTCAACCTGGTGAAGGTTGAACCAGGCACGGTGATCGATCCGCAGACCGGCAAGGAGCTGACCGGGCGCGAGGCCATGCGGCGCTATTCCGATCCGTTTGTCCGCGCATTGATTGCCAAGGGCGGGCATCCCGGCATGGTTGGCCGCAAGGTCGGCCCCTATGTCGATGCCTGGCAGGTTGAGGGCGATCCGGGCTGGTCGATCTTCGGGCTGATGCGCTATCGCAGCCGGCGCGACCTGATCCGGCTGGCCGGCGATCCGCGCTTTGCCGAGATTCATCCCTACAAGTTGCTGGGCATCCCGGTGACCTTCAGTTTCCCAACGCAGCGCGAGCTGTCGGTCTATCTGGGGCCGCGGGTCTGGGTGGCGCTGGTACTGGCGCTGGGCGCGGCGCTGTTGCAGCCGGCGCTGGGTTAAAACGGACGTTCGCCGCGCCAGTTGCCGGGCTGGGCATAGCGGCAGACCAGCACGTCTTCCTCGGCGCCGGTCGCGATGGCGCAGCCGACTTTGCCGGTGTCGCGCCAGACGATCTGGGTATAGTGGCCCACGTCCTCAACCCGGCCGGTGCGGCTGTTGTTGGGGAAGACGCCGGGGACAAAGTGTTGCTTCTCGCGCAGCCAGGCATCGACCTTCGCCTCGACCGAGAAATAGCCGCGCGTGCCGGCCCAGAGGTTTTCGCCCTGGGGGTCGCGCGGGTTGAACGGGGCATGTTCGAACCGGCCGGTGTTGGCCAGGGTAGCAGCCCACTGGCGGGCCGAAGCGGCCAGTGCCGGATCCCAGGCCATCGGTGCCAGACCCAGGGCGGCGCGTTCGCGGTTCTGCGCGGCAAGGACGCGTTGTTCGAAATTGCTCGACAGGTCGGTTGCGCCCAGCAGCACGGGTGCAGCCAGGGCCAAGGCCCCGCCCAGCATCTTCCGCAGTGTCCGTGGTCCAGCCATCGCGTCCAGCCCGAGTTGCAAACACGGGGATGGTACGGGGGATTGGTTAAGAGGTTGTCAGTGCGGGAAGGTTAATCCCGCAGTTACGCTGTTTTCCCGGATCCAGCCGCCGGATCGGCCAGGATGAACACTTCGGTGCCCATGTCGGCAACGCGATAGAGCAATTCGGCAAAGCGTCGCGGCACGCCCAGGCAGCCGTGGGTCGCGCCATTGGCGCGGACGCGGCTGGCATGGATCGCGATGCCATCGTCGGTCAGACGCAACATGTAGGGCATCGGCGCATCGTAGCTGCGCGAATAGTGGTCGGTCGCCTTGGCAATCACCTTGAAGGCCCCCTTCGGCGTGGGCTTATCGGGCGCGCCATACAGGATCACGGCGGTGCCGATCTCATCCTCGCCGCGGAACACCGAAATCAGCTGACGCGCCAGGTCGATCCGGATCCAGACCTGCCCTGCGCCAGCCCCGCTGTCATCCCAGACAAAGTCGCCGTAATTGAGCTTCCCGGGCACATCGAGCAGGCTGCGCACGGCGCGCACCTGACCGCCGGGTAGGGCCAGCTGCGGTCGGGCCTGGTCCGGATAGGTGATCCGGGCCTGGTCGGCCCGGGCCAGTTCTTCAATGGCAGCGCGCCCGTCCAGACGGGCTTCGGCATCGCGGCGTTGCTGTAGATGGCTGAGCGTCAGCAAACCCAGCAGCAAGGCAATCAGGGCGATAGTAACGGACCGCTTGGACTTCATCCGGGCGATCGGTTCAGCCAGGACTCGCCGCGGTGGTCCGGCGGCGACGCAATTGCAGGCCGATCAGGGCGACCCCGGCAATCATCATGATCCAAGTGGCCGGTTCGGGGACTGCCGTTACAACCGGCGGAGGTGGCGGGGGATTTCCACCGCCGCTGCCGCCTCCGCCAAGCGGGATGATTCCGCCCGACGATCCGGGCAAGCCGGGGATCGGTAGCGGCACGGGAGCAATCCCGCCGCCCGGCCCACCGGCCGCAGGGCTAGCGCCGGGCCCAATCGCGGCCGCGACCTGTTCGGGTAATGAAGCGGGTGCTGGTTGACCAGCTGTGCCCGGACGCTCCAGCACGGGTGAGAGCACCCGTTCGCTCGGCTGCCAGGTGGTAAGGTGCGGCTTTGACGAGGTCAGGGCGCCGGGGCCGCGCTCACCGGGTGAACGTCCGGAAAAGATCGAGGCGGGATCGCGCAGGGCTTCGCGCAGGACAGCGCCGCCCTGGGCCGCCAGCTCATCTGCCGAACCGCTGGGGGGCAAGACGGCAAGCCATGCAAACATTGCGCAACCATATATGATTCGCCGCCGAGACATTGAGAACACTACACCTTGTTAGCTTCTGCGCTTAATTAGCAGAACGTCGGTGTGCCAACTAGTGTTCCTGATCGATTGCGCGATCAGGAAAATCTACCAGTCTTGAAACGGAACAGCCGGAAACCGGCTGGTTAACGGCTCAGGCTTCGAGCTCGATGTCCCAATAGAGCCAGTCTCGCCATGTCTCATGCAAGTAGTTGGGCGGAAAGGCGCGGCCACGTTCCTGCAGGTGCCAGGAGGTAGGCCGAATTGGCTCTACCAGCAGCGGCATCCCGGCCTGTTTCGGGGTGCGGCCGCCCTTCTTGAGGTTGCAGGGACCGCAGGCCGTGGCAACATTTTCCCAGCTGGTCCGCCCGCCCAGCCGCCGCGGGATCACGTGATCGAAGGTCAGGTTGTGCGGGCTGCCGCAGTACTGGCAGGTAAACCGATCGCGCAGGAACAGGTTGAACCGCGTGAAGGCCGGAAACTCGCTGGGCTTCACATATTGCCGCAGCGCGATGACCGAAGGGATCGGCATGGTCCAGCTGGGTGAGTGGACCTCGCGCGCATAGCTGGCGACAATGTCGACCCGCTCCAGGAACACGGCCTTGATTGCGGTCTGCCAGGGCCACAGGCTCAGTGGATAGTAGGACAGCGGGGTATAGTCGGCATTGAGCACCAGAGCCGGACAATCGGACAGATTGCGGGAGGG
>JAJTFU010000126.1 GCA_021299075.1 Novosphingobium sp.
GGTCTATCTCGATCGTGCGAGCATCCAGGCTCAGGCGCGGAGTCGCAAGGTGGTGACGAACTGAGCGCAAAGCAAAAGGGGCCCGGTTGCCCGGGCCCCTTCGCCTGCTCCTTATGTGTCGATCAACGCGTGCCGATCGTGTCGGCCGGTGCAGCCGGGTCACCGCTGACCGCGCCGCCATTGGCCGGCGTCGCCCGGGCCAGCAGGATGCCGGCGAGGTGCGGCGTGGCCATCGACGTGCCGCTGATGGTGTTGTAGCCGCCGCTCAACCAGGTCGACTTGATCGACACACCGGGTTCAGCATAGTCGATCGGCGGGTTGCCATAATTCGAGAAGCTGGCCCAGGTATCGCCTTGGGCAAAGGCCGAGACGGTGAAGATATTCGGCCCATTGGCGCGGGCGGGCGAGCTGTTGTTAGCATTGGTGCTTTCGTTGCCAGCGGCCAACGCAAACTTCACGCCGCGGACGTTCGACGCGGCGATGACCGCGTCATCCAGCGCCTGGCTCACGCCGCCGCCAAGGCTCATGTTCGCAACGTCACCGGGCTGCCCGGCTCCACCGACATAGTCCACCCCGGCGATCACGCCGGAATTGGTCCCGCTGCCACGGCGGTTGAGCACGCGGACTGCCACGACAGGAGCGCCCGGCGCAACGCCGATAACGCCGATCGAATTGGCCAGCGCAGCGATCGTGCCCGCAACGTGCGTGCCATGGCCGTTCTCATCCCACGGCAGGGTCGTGCCGCCCAGGAAGCTGCGGCTGCGCGCCGTATCAACGTCGAGATCGGGATGGCTCTGGACTATCCCGGTGTCGATTACCCAGGCGGTCCCGAAGGTGCCAGCTGCCCCCCCATTGACCCGTACGATGCCCCATGGGGTTTCCTGCGGCGGTTTAGTACCGCCACCGCCTGGCCTGGCCTCGATCCGGATCGGCGGAGTGGCCATGACCTGATCTTGCTCGCAATAGGCTATGTTCGGATTGGCCGCCTGCATACGTTCAAGCGCGGCCGCCGGCATATTGGCCGAAAAGCCGCGGATCGTGTTGCGATAAACGTGGCCAATCTGCCCGCCATGGGCCTGGACAGCGCCGCGCGCTTCGGCTTCGGCCTGGCCGCGACCGACTGCGCCAGCCTTGAACACGCAGATATAGGCATTGGGGATCTTGTCCCCGGCGACCTGAGCCTGAGCCGGAACCGCCAATGCGGCGAACGGCAGTGCGGCAAGCGCCAACCTGATAGAATTAGTCATAAATCCCGTTATCCCAGTAGTTTGTTCGAGCGCGACTGCCTCCGCTTGAGTGCAGGGCGGAAGCTGAGACTAGCGCATGGATGGCAATAGTCCAGACCGACAGTTTCCCGATTATGGACAAATTCAAGACTGAGTTATTGGTGTCCGACCCCTACCATGAAACTTTGTGTCATGGTTAGGATTTCCGAAGAAATAGCGCCGAAATTCATGGAGCTTTTAGGCCAGCCGTTGGCTGAGGCTGGGCTTGCTTACCGCCAGTCGCAGTCGAGCTCTCCTCAAACCGGCGGTGGCGCACAATGTGCGGCGTGATGACGATATATAACTCAGTCTTGGAGCGCGTCGAACGCTCGATCTTGAACAATTCGCCGGCAAGCGGGATGTCACCCAGGATAGGCACCTTGCCTTTGCGGCGCAGCACGTTTTCCTGCGTCAGGCCGCCGATCACAAAGGTTTCCCCATCGCGCACCGATGCCGAAGTCTCGGCCTCGCGCTGGCTGATCGTCGGATAGCCCTGCGAAAAGCCCGTCACCGAGGAGACCACACCGTAAATCTGTGAGGTCACATAGCCATCCGGGCTGACGCGCGGCGCGATCTGCAAGGTCACCCCGACATTCACGTATTGCACCTGCTGGGAAACGGCATTGACGCCAGAGAGAGCGATCGAGGTCAGGATCGGCAAGGCATCGCCGGTAATGATCTTGGCTGTCGAACCGGATTGCGCCGCGATCCGCGGCCGCGAGAGGATCCGGCCTTCGCCCTTCTCAATCTGCGCATAAATGGCCGCCTGAAGTACGCCCGATGGCAGCACGTCGCGCGGATCGAGGCTGACACTGTTCGGCAGGAATGATCCTGTTTCGATACGCCCGACAGCAATCTGACCGGCGCCATTGTTGAAATCGATACCCAAATTCTTTGCACCGGATTCAGTCAACTCAACAAACTGGGTTTCCAGGATGACACTGTCCACCGGCACGTCGATCAGTTCGATCTGATCCTTGATCCGCGCAATGTAATCCTGGCTGCCGGTGATCCAGATCGCGTTGAGCCGCCGATTGATCCCCAGCCCATTGCCAAAAGCCTGGCCAAGCGGCTTGGCCGGGGCCTGGGCTGCGCTCTGGTTTTGGTAATAGCTGGGCTGGTTTCCGGCTGCCGGCGAACCAAACCCGGGCTCGCGGCGAATGAATACGTTGTTCGGTTCAATCGTGGTGCCATCACCCAGCAGGCCGATCACTTCGCTGACATCGGCATATTTGAGCGGCACCAGTTCGTAACGATCACCGGGGTTGAGCACCCCTCTCGGGCTAAGCTGGCTGGCCTTGGCAACCGGCTCGCTTTGCGAGCCCAGCGGACGGCTTCCGGTCGCTTCTTCCTCACTGACCGGGCGAATCTTGATCTGGACCGTGGCTGGTCCAGCAGGTTCAATCGAAACTGTCGCCGGCCGCACCGTATCGAACCGGATCACCAGATCGGCTCCGCGAGTCTCGAAGGACATCAGCCGGACGAGCCCCTTCTGCGCGGTGCGCACCGGAATGTAATTGACCCTCAACGTGTTGCGCACGATCAGGGCCGGACTTTCCGGGTTGGAATTAAGCGGTTCGAGGCGAGGCTCTTGCGGCGAGAACCGCGCGATAAAGCCGGCTTGCCCCTCATCAGCTGTCACCAGCTTGATCTCTTCCAGCACGGAAGGGATTAGCGCCCCTTGCGCCAGCAGCGGAATGGATGGCACTGTCATCAGCGCCGCTCCGACCGCGGCCAGCGCGATGGCCAGCAGCCGCTTGGGAAACTTCAACAAACCCCACCCTCCAAGCCAGCAGAATAGCAGGCGTTCAGCAAAGCGTAATCGGCTTGGTACGATTCGCAAGGGGCGGCCGGAACTTGGCCACCAGCCTGTTGCAAGGTGGTGACAAAATGCTGAGACGGCGTAATCTTTCAGGCTAAACGGGAAGAGGAGCAGGGCGATGCGGCGGATCATCACAGGGGCCGGCCTGGCGCTGCTGGCGGGCGGCGGACTGGCGCAGGAGCGATCGGCGCAAGGCGATCTTTCGGTCACGATCTACAACAACGGCCAGGCGCTGGTGCAGGACGTGCGGCAGGTGAACCTGCCCGCCGGCAAGTCGCGGCAGGAGTTTCCCGATGTCTCCGCGCAGATCCGTTCCGAAACCGTAACGCTGGGCGGCGAAGGCTTCGGCATCGTCGAGCAGAACTTCGATTATGACCTGCTCTCCCCCGCCGCCCTGATGGAAAAGGCTGTCGGGCAGACTGTAACCCTGCTGCGGACCAATCCGGCAACCGGCGCCGAAACGCGCGAGCGGGCGACCGTGCTGGCGGTGAACGGCGGCGTTGTCCTCAGGATCGGTGAGCGGATCGAAGTGCTGCGCGACGATGGCCTGCCGATGCGGGTGATCTTCGATGCGATCCCGCCTGGTTTGCGCGCCCGTCCGACGCTGAGCGTAACCGTTGACGCCGCCAAGGCCGGCCCGCGCCCACTTTCGCTCAGCTACCTGACCCCGGGCCTGGGCTGGAAGGCCGACTATGTCGCGCTGTTCGACGAGAAGGCCGGCAAGATCGATGTGCAGGGCTGGATTACCCTGACGAACAGCACCGGCACGACCTTCAGCAATGCCCGCGCATTGCTGGTGGCGGGCAGCGTGGGGCGGATTAGCCAGTCCTATCGCTATGACTCGGCGCGTGGCGTGAGACCACGCGGGAATGTGGCCGGGACCGAGAGCGGCTCCAGCGAACGGCTTGGTGATTTTCATGTCTATCCGATCACCGGCCGCACCACGATCGCCAATGCCCAGACCAAGCAGGTCAGCTTTCTCGATGCCGTGGGCGTACCTGCACGGCGCGGCTATGAGTTTCGCATTGCCTGGCTAGCCAACGCCGATGAGGCCGAAAGCGCCGCTTCGATCCTCAAGTTCTCCTCCGCCCGACAGGGCGGGATCGGCGAGGCGCTGCCGGCCGGGGTGGTGCGCGTTTACATGCGCGACAGCCGCGGCCAGGCGCAGTTCATTGGCGAGAGCGACATCCCGCACATGCCCGCCGGTTCATCGCTGGCGCTGCGCACCGGCGATGCCTTTGATGTCAAAGTCCAGCCGGTGGTCGAAAAGCGCGAGAGCATAACCACCGACGAGTGGGAGAAGTTCGAACGCTGGCGGGTGACCATGCCCGATGGCTCGGTACGCGAAACCTCGGTCGAGCGGCCCAAGCAGTTCTGGCGCACCCAGATGAAATACATCGTCACCAACGCCAAGCCCGAGCCGGTAACGGTCGACGTGGTCCAGGGCGGCCTTGGCCAATGGTGGTGGTGGCGCGATGTCCGCGTACCGCAGGAGAGCATCAAGGGCGTGCAGGAGAATGCCGACGAGCGCCGCTGGGAAGTGCCCGTGCCGGCCAACGGCAAGGTCGAGCTGACCGTTACCTTCCTGACTCCCTGGTAAGCGCTTGCGCCGTCTTTCCGCCCTGTTGCTGCTAATCGCCGCGCCGCTGGCCGCGCAGGAGCTCGTGCCGGTTGTGGTCTCGGCAGCGCCAGACAAGGTCGGGGTAACGCTTTACCGCGATCCGGACCGGGGCGAGGATCCGATCGATGCGGAAAATCCATCCTCGCTCGCACTGATCGTTGAAACGCGCGCCGTCACCCTGCCGGCCGGGGTGGCTACGGTGCGGTTTGAAGGCGTGGCTGGCGGGATCGTCCCGCAAACCGCGATCATGTTCAACGCCGCCCCGCGTGAGCGCAATCGCGATGCTGCGCTGCTTTCGCAGGGCGGGCTGGTCGATGCCTTTACCGGCCAGCGGGTGACCCTGCGCCGCACCGATCCGGCCACCGGCAAGACCGTGGAGCAAAGCGCCACGATCCGTTCCGCCGCCGACCGACTGGTGGTGACCACCCCGCGCGGGATCGAGGCGCTCTATTGCTCCGGCCTCAACCAGACGGTGCTTTTCCCGGATGTCCGGGATACGCTTTCAGCCAAGCCGGTGCTGTCGATGACCACGCGCGACCAGCCGGGTGGCACGGTGACGATCACCCTCGCCTACCTCGCGACAGGCTTTGACTGGGATGCCAACTACGTCGTCACGATCGCGCCCGACGGTCAGTCGGTCGGCCTGCTTGGCTGGCTGACCATGGCCAGCGGTGAGGAGACCAGCTTTCCCGATGCCACGCTGGCGGCGGTTGCGGGCCGCATCCAGCGCTCCGATGAGACCAGCGACGATACCGGCGAAAACGCTCGCTGGGCCGCCAGCTCGCTCAATCGAAGCTGGGGCTGCTGGCCGGCCGGGACGACCTCGGGCGACCTGCGCGGCCCGCCTCCTCCCCCACCGCCGCCCGCGCCAGCACCGATGATGATGGAAATGGCTGAAGGTGCCGACATCATCGTCACGGCTCAGCGCACTTCTGCTCCGATGATGGCAGCGCCAGTCGCTGTCACCGCGGTGATGGAAGGTCTTGGCGATCTGAAGCTCTACCGCGTGCCGATCCCGGTGACCGTCGCCGCGCAATCGCAAAAGCAGGTGGCCTTCCTGGCCAAGGACACGATCAAGGGCGTGATGGCCTATCGCAGCAGGATTGACTGGAGCGAACCAAGCGATCCGCAAATCCTGTTCCGCTTCAAGAACAGCGAGAAGGAGGGCCTGGGCAAACCGCTCCCGGCCGGTCGCTTGGTGTTCTACCAGGATGGCGAGCACGGCATGATGGTGATGGGTGAGAGCACCCTGCCC
>JAJTFU010000127.1 GCA_021299075.1 Novosphingobium sp.
GTGGCAAGGCGCCCCTTGCCCAGCCAGAGCGAGTCCTCGAGTCCCACCCTGACATGCCCGCCCATCGCCGCCGCCATCGCAGCCACTCGCATCTGCGATTGCCCCGCGCCCAGCACCGACCAGCGATAATTGTCGCCAAAGAGTCGGTCTGCCGTACGCTTCATATGGGCGACGTCATCAGGATGGGCGCCGATGCCCCCCAGAAGTCCAAAGCAGGTCTGGATGAACAGTGGTGCCTGGACCAGGCCTTCGCTCCAGAAGTAATGAAGGTTGTAGAGGTGCGCCGTGTCGTAGCATTCGAACTCGTAGCGTGCGCCGGTCGCATTCAGCGTTTCGAGCGCGTAGCGGATATCCTTGAAGCTGTTGCGGAAGACGAGGTCGTGCGAGCCTTCCAGCATCGGCTCTTCCCAGTCGAATTTGAATTCCTTGTACCGCTTGAGCATCGGGAACAGGCCGAAGTTCATCGACCCCATATTGATGCTGGCCACTTCCGGCTTCCAGACGGCGGCAGGGCGGACGCGTTCCTCGACGGGCATGTAGGGTGAGCCGCCAGTGGTAAGGTTGATCACCACATCGCTGCGTTGCTTGATCACTTTCAGGAAGGGCTCAAACGCTTCGGGCGATTGGTCGGGCCGACCATCCTTAGGATCACGGGCATGCAGATGGACGATCGCAGCCCCCGCCTGTGCCGCACCCAGCGCGGATTCGGCGATCTCCTGCGCGGTCACCGGCAGGTGCGGCGACATCGACGGCGTATGGATCGAGCCGGTAACCGCGCAACTAATAATGACCTTGCCTGCACTCACAACGGTCTCCTCGCAGCGAAGCCAAGGCGGACCTTGGCGGAGTTGCGAATCGCAATACAAAACCTGTTCACTTGATCAGTTAAATAAGCTATATATTGTTCAAGTGACAAGCCCTAAAACCGAAGCGATAAGGAGTGCACCCGGAATGCCAGCCATCATCCTGATCCATGGCGCCTGGCACGACGCCCGCTGCTGGCACGCGGTCAAACCGATTCTCGAGGGACTCGGGCACAGCGTCAGCACACCCGATCTGCCCGGCCACGGCCAGCGCCAGGGCGAACTCTGGAGCGCCACGCTGGGAGGCTATGCGCGAACGGCAATCGCTGCGGCGCGCAAGGCGAAGGCTCGACCCGTGCTCGTGGGCCACAGCCTGGGAGGGGCGGTGATCACCGAGGCTGCGGCACGCGAGCCGACCCTATTTTCTGGACTGGTCTATCTCTGCGCCTTTGTTCCGCAACCTGGCGAATCGTTGGTGACTCTGGCCAGTCGCGACCATGATGGCAGCGTTCCTCGCTCGGTTTTGCGCGGTTTGTGGACTACCGGGTTTCGCCAAGACCGTGCTGCGGACGTGTTTTACAACCGCTGTCCTGACGAAGTCGCGGCAGGCGCCGCGGCGGCAATTCAGCGCCAGCCCAATCTCCCAACGCTTCAGCGCCTGTCGCGGCCCCGCGGACCCTCTCCGGCTCGCAGTTATGTCCTGTGCTCGGATGATCGGGCGATTTCGCCCGGGCATCAGCGCTGGATGGCCGAGCGGGCTGGGATTGAAAACCTTCTGGAGCGCGACTGGGACCATTCACCCTTCCTTTCCGCCCCGGACGAGCTTGCGCGGTTGTTGTCTGACCTGGCCTTTGCACAACAAGCGGATCCGCGAAACAGCGGTTGACAAGTATTGTTCAATTGACCAATATTTCGCCATGTCCATTGATCAGCACGACCGCCCCAAACGCCGCCGCGCACTGGAACTCGCGGCGCGTGATCGCATTCTAGCCGCAGCATTGTCGGCCTTCTCCGAGCGTGGGTTCGATGGCGCCTCGACCCGCGACATCGCCGCGGCGGCGGGCGTAGCGCAGGGACTGCTGACCTATCACTACGAGAGCAAGCAGGCGCTCTGGGAAGCGTCTGTCGGTTGGGCCTTCGGCCTGCTATTCGACGAGTTCAAGGATTCGGCGGAGATCTATCGCGATCTCGATCCGCAGACCCGTCTGCGCGCCGCGCTCAAGCGCTTCGTTCGCTTTGTCGCGCGCCATCCCGAAGTGCATCGGCTGATGATGCATGAAGGGCCAAGCGACAGCCCGCGCCTGCGCTGGATTGTCTCGCGCTACCTCAAGCCCTTTTTCGCTGAGGCGGAATCCTTCATCCGTCCGGCGCTGCCGCGGGTCGACATGGTCCATTTCTACTATGCGCTGGTTGGCGCCATGTCGCACGCCTTTGCAGTCGCGCCCGAGTTCAGGCTGCTGACGGGCCGCGATCCGATGGAGTCCGAGACCGTCGAAACCCACGCCTCGATCGTGGTCGATTGGCTGATCGACGGTGCGCTGGTACAGCAAGCGGCCATCGAGCAGCGTGAGCTGCTGGCGGCAAGAAACGTCTGACCATGACGCGCGGGGCCGCAACACCAATTCACGCGGTCATCGTCGGCGCCGGCATCGGCGGCCTGGCGACCGCCATGGCATTGGCACGCAAGGGGATCGGCGTAACGATCTGCGAACGAGCACCGGAATTGAGCGAGGTCGGCGCCGGCATCCAAATTTCTCCCAATGCAACGCGTTTGCTGATCGGTTGGGGCCTTGGCGAAACCTTGGACCGGGTCGCGTTCCGGCCGGAAGCGGTCGAAGCTCGCGGTTGGAAGCGAGGCAATCCGATCAGCCTGACCCCGCTGGGCGATGCTGTGACGCAGCGCTTTGGCGCGCCTTACCTTCATATTCACCGGGCCGACATGGTTAGCTTGCTGGCGGACGCGATCCGCAGCGAGCCGCTAATCGATCTGCGTCTGGCAATGGCCTGTGAGACATTCGATCTGGGCGGTAGACCGGCATTGGTTGCAGCAGACGGGCGCAAAGTCGCCGGTGATGTGCTGATCGGCGCAGATGGCATCCAAAGCGCGGTCCGGTTCGCCATGTTCGGGCCAGAGAAGCCGCGCTTCACCGGAAACGTCGCCTGGCGCGGAGTCGTTCCGGCGACCGCGTTGAAGGGGGTGCGGATTCCTCCGGTCGCCGGGCTCTGGATGGGGCCAGGAGCGCACTTCGTGCACTACTATGTGCGCCGCGGCGAGCTGATTAACTTCGTTGGTGTTGTCGAGACGGGTGACTGGCAGGAGGAATCCTGGTCAACTCGCGGTTCCAAGGGCCAACTGATGCGCGATTTCGGCGATTGGCATCCGATCGTCCAAGCCATCGTCAATGCCGCCCCTGATGAGGGCTGCTTCCGTTGGGCCCTGTTCGATCGCGACCCGATACCCCACTGGGGTCGCGGGGCCGCAACTTTGTTGGGCGATGCCTGCCACCCAACCTTGCCCTTCATGGCGCAGGGTGCCTGCATGGCGATCGAAGACGCGGCCGTGCTGGCCGAGTGCCTCGAGGGATCTGGAACAGACGAAATTCCCGAGCGGCTGAGGCGCTATGAATCGCTGCGTCGCGACAGGACGGCGGCGATCCAGCTCGGCTCGCGCCGCAACGCGGCGCTCTATCATCTCCGTCCG
This sequence comes from Novosphingobium sp., assembly GCA_021299075.1. Taxonomy (GTDB): domain Bacteria; phylum Pseudomonadota; class Alphaproteobacteria; order Sphingomonadales; family Sphingomonadaceae; genus Novosphingobium. The sequence goes on from JAJTFU010000127.1 coordinate 3,505, forward strand.
CCGCTCAGTTGGGCTCGCAACCGGAAGATGCGAGCCGGAAAGGGGCTGGGTGCACAGATGGAGCAGCTCTATGCCTACGATGCGATCAGCGCTGCATCGCCAGGACGACCACAGAGGGTGCGGCAGCAATGACCGATCCAAGCCATCAATTCGACGTCATCATCATCGGCTATGGCCCGGTCGGCGCGACTGCGGCGCTGTTGCTGCGCCAGCGCGGACTGTCCGTTGCGGTCATCGATCGGCTGACCGAACCCTTCCCGCTTCCTCGCGCGGCGATACTGGATGGCGAAGTGGCCCGCCTGTTGCAGAACCTGGGCATCAAGGACGCGATGGGAGAAGACCTGCAGCAGCTTCGTGGCGGAGGATTCCGGACTGCCGAGCTGCAGCCGATCGGGCCCGATCTGGTCTATCCTGAAGGTGCGCTCGGCAGTCAGGGCCATTTTGATTCTCACTCTTTCCACCAGCCAACCTTCGAGCGGGTTCTGCGTAACCGGGCAGTGGCACAAGGCGTCTGCACCTATCTGGGCTACGAGGCGGCCCTGCCGGTGCAGGATGCTGACGCTGTGTCCGTCGCCGCAACGCCGAGCGCTGGCGGCGAACCGGTGATCCTCAGCGGGCGATGGCTGATCGCGGCAGATGGCGCGGCAAGTCCGGTTCGCGAGGGTCTGGGGATCGAGTGGGGCAGCCTCGGCTACGATCGCGACTGGCTGGTACTTGACCTGATCCTGACCGATCCCGCGTTGCAGCTGCCAGAGATCGGCCTGCAGGTCTGCGATCCGGAGCGGATTCACACCTATGTGCCCATGGCCGCCAAACGGCGGCGCTGGGAGACCATCTTCAATCCTGGCGACACGCGCGAGGAGATGCTTGATCCCGCCAGGCAATGGCAGCTGCTTTCGCGCTATCTGACCCCCGATCAGGCCGTGATCGAGCGCGCGGCGGCCTATCAGTTCCACTCGGCGATTGCGGCGCAATGGCAGGTTGGGCGAATCTTTCTGGCCGGCGACGCCGCGCACCAGACCGCGCCGTTCTTGGGCCAGGGACTGTGCACCGGACTGCGCGATGTGGCCAACCTTGCCTGGAAGTTCGACTTCGTCAAACGCGGGCTATTGCCGGAAAGTGCTCTGGCGAGCTACCAGATCGAACGCCAGCCGCATGCGCGCGATACGGTCGACCATGCTGTCGCGATCGGCAAGCTGATGGATGCCCTTGCGCAGGCGCAGATCGATGGCAAATGGCCGACCGATTTGAGCGCGCTTTACGGCGGAAGCCGCACCCGGGAACACCTTTCCGGCGGCATTCTGGCTAGCCCGATTGGCGATGAAGCCAACAATCTGGTCGGTACGCTTGCTCCCCAGCCGCAGGTCCATGATCGCGGCGATATACGCCTGCTCGACGATGCAATCGGCACCGGCTTTCGCCTGCTAAGTGCCGCGCCGCTTGACCTGCATGCTAGTCAGCGTTTTGCATTTGCGGCCCTTGGCGGGCTCATCTGCGAACTGCCGGCCGATCGCCGCGCCTCACCACAGCTAGACGCCATGCTTGGCCAGTACGAGGCTGTGCTGGTCCGTCCGGATCACTATGTCTTCGGTGTCAGCACTCCCCAGCGCTCGCCGGAGGCTCTGCTCAATGAACTCCTGGCGCATTTCCTGGAGCCGATCCATGGGGCCTGAAACCTTTGACGCCCTGCTGCGCCACTGGGCCGCGCTGCGTCCCGATCGGCGCGCCCTGGATGGTCCCGATGGCGCCTATGGTTACGCGCAACTGCTTGAGGCAACCGATCGCCTGCTCGCGGGAATGCAGGCGTTGGGGCTTGGTATGGGCGACCGGGTCGCATGGCTGGGAAAGAACTCCGCTCTCTACTTCATGTTGCTCTATGCGGCCGGCCGGGCCGGGATCGTGATGGTGCCGATCGGTTGGAGGCTGGCAGACGTCGAATTGCAGTGGATTGCTGGCAATGCTCAGGTCAAGGCGGTGTTTCTGGGCGACGGCTTCACGCGCAGCCGCGCATTGTTCGCAGACCTGGCGACCAAGCCAAGATGCATCGATGCCGACGAAGCGCGTGGTTGGTTGGCACAGGCAAACAAACCGAAAATTGCCCCCAGCCAATCGGACGATGCAGTACTGCAGCTCTACACCTCTGGCACAACCGGACATCCCAAGGGCGCGGTACTTTCCAACAAGAACCTTTTCCAGCTGCGCAATCATCCCGATGCGGCGCAGTCGGCCTATTTCGATATTCGTCAGGATGAGGAGATCCTGATTGCGATGCCTTGCGCGCATATCGGCGGAACAGGGCTGGGCACGATGGCTCTGGGGGCCGGCGTGGGCGCGGTGATTCTTTCCGAGTTCGAGCCTGGAGCAGTGTTTGAGGCGATCGAGAATAAGGGTA
>JAJTFU010000128.1:0-1758 GCA_021299075.1 Novosphingobium sp.
CGGCGGCAGACCATAGGCCAGCGCCTTGGCCGTGCCGAGCACGGCATAGGCCGCCAGCCCCGCCGCATCGGCCCATTCCAGCAACTGGCCTTCCCACCACTTGCGCGGGGTGAACCAGGCCAGCAGCGCCACGCCCAGGCAGACCGGCGCCACCCACGGATCGCGCACCCAGAACACCGGCGCCCCGATCAAAAGGTCGCGCACCGATCCGCCGCCGACCCCGGTGATCAGCGCGAAAAAGCCCATCGTCACGAAGGTCTGCCGCAGCCGCGCGGCGAGCAGCGCCCCGGTCAGGGCGAAGACTGCCGTGCCGAGCAGGTCAAACAACGGGGGCAGGGTGGGGATCGCGGTGCTCATCGGCCTTGGTTCTGGCAGCGCAGCGCCGCGAGCGCTAGACCAAAGCCCAGGATCGGCGCAGCGCCATAGCCGATCAGGATCGAGGGATAGGGACCAGCAAAGGCCATCAGCCCCGCTGCGGTCAGAAAGGCCGCCAGTGGTGCGGCCGCGGCGCTGGTGTGGCGCAGCAAGAGCAGCGGCGCCAGGGCCGCGAGCGTCAGCACCAGCCCGGTGGCCGGCTGCATGGCCCAGGCATCGCTCTGGACCTGCTCGACAAAACGGACTGGCGCGAGGTTATCCGGCTGCCGGATCATGGCGAAGCAGGCAGCCAGTCCCGCCGCAAAGGCCAGAATGGTCGGCCCGTCGCGCCGCTGCAAGGCCAATACTGCGGCCGCGGCGGTCAGTCCGACGGTCGCGGCGCGATCCGGCTGGAGCACGGTTGCACCCAGGGCCGCGACCAGCAGCGCAGCGGCGGCAGGGCTCCGCAGGCGCCAGGCCAAAACCGTCAGCAGCGGCAAGAGCAGATAGCCCAGGTGCAAGCGCAACGGCCCGATGCCGATCCAGCGCCGGACCCCTTCAACCGGAATTCCGGCCAGGGCCGTTGCCCAGATGGCCAGCACCACGGCTGCGGCAAGGACCAGCACGCCCGGTTCGGAGCGCGGCAGCGGCAGCCAGAAGGCCAGGGCAACCGCCAGCACCAGGGCCAGCGCGTTGACCGCGATCCACGCCATTGGCGCATTGCCCACCGCCAGCCAGGTGATACCAGCCACGACCGGTATGGCGAGCGCGGCAATCGCAACCGATGGCAGCGGAGCGCTGGCCATGGCCGGATCAGTCCTCGACCAGATCCTGCAGCTTGGCCATCAGCGCCTGGATGCGGGTCGCCGCTTCGGTGAAGGTGTTCACGTCGTCGCGCTTGTTGTTGGCGCGGGCTTCCTTGGCGGCGTCAACATAGCCTTCAAGATCGACCTCCAGCGCATCGACCAGCATTTCAATCTCGTCGCTGGTCAGCTTGACGGTGAGGGTCTTGGACATGGGTATTCTCCTGATCTGGCAGAAAGAGGTTTGCTAGCCGGGACGGCTTCAGTTGGCCACCGGGCGCTTCAGGGCGCGGCGGCGGCGGAACAGCAGGATCGTACCAAGCAGGCACGAAGCCAGCGCCAGCGCGGCAAAGCCGATGAGCAGCGGGTGGTGGGTATCCTCGCGGGTCTCGAGGTCCATGATGTGCAGGCCCCACATGAAATCGTAGAACCGCCACCAATCGGTGCGGATCGCCTCAATCTCGCCGGTGTCACGGCCGACGTAAACGTGGGTGCCATCAGCCAGAGTAACCTGCCAGGCGGCGATCGGTTTGCGGAAATCGGGGGGTGATTGTTCGGCCGGGAACAGCTTGAGCGATGCGATCTTGTCTCCGCCCTTGAC
>JAJTFU010000128.1:1851-7685 GCA_021299075.1 Novosphingobium sp.
CTTCGGCTTCGTCGACCGGCGGCAGCATGGTCTGGCCAGGGGCACCCAGATCGATCCGCCGGACCGAACCATCCATGAAAGTGGCGATGAGCACCGAGCGGCCGCGCTGGTCGAGGATCTTGCCCTCGCGGATCAGCGTATCGCCGCTCGCGCCGCCCAGCTGGACCCGCACCGGCGCAGGCGGATGGTCGATATGCAGCGTATGGCCGCGCACTTCTTCGATCGGGCGGGCGACCATCACCAGGCCGGAAACGGTCCAGAACAGCAGCGGCACGGCGACCAGCCAACCCAGCCAGATGTGCCAGCGGGCATAGTTCTGCATGAGTCTGAGCCGAGCCATGGTCAGCCTATGGCCCGCCTGCAACGATTACCGCAAGTCCGCTCGGCGATCAGATGTGGATCGGCTTGCCGGTCACCGCCATGGCCGCTTCCTTCGTCGCTTCGCTGTGGGTCGGGTGAGCGTGGCAGGTATAGGCGATATCTTCAGAGGTCGCGCCGAACTCCATCGCCAGCGCCGCTTCCGCGATCATCGTGCCGGCCACTGTGGCAATCGCCCAGACGCCCAGCACCTTGTCGGTCTTGGCGTCCGCGATGACCTTCACGAAGCCATCGGGCTCGTGGTTGGTCTTGGCGCGACTGTTGGCCATCATCGGGAACTTGCCGACCTTGATCTCACCCTTTTCGCGGGCCTGCTCTTCAGTCAAGCCGACGCCGGCGAATTCCGGATTGGTGTAGACAACGCCAGGGATCACGTCGTGATTGACGATACCGACCCCGGTGGCGATGTATTCGGCCACGGCGATGCCTTCATCCTCGGCCTTATGGGCCAGCATCGGGCCGGGAATCACGTCACCGATCGCGCGCACGCCATCGACCTTGGTGCGGAAATCATGCCCGGTCTCGATCTGCCCGCGCGCATTGACTTCCAGCCCGATCTTTTCGAGGCCGAGGCCTTCGGTATGCGGGCGGCGGCCGATGGCGACCAGCACGCAATCGGCCTCGATCGTTTCGGAGGCACCACCCTTGGCTGGTTCGACCGTCAGCGTGGCCTTCTTGCCCTTGACCGTGGCGCTGGTGACCTTGGTGCCGAGCTTCAGCTCCAGGCCCTGTTTCTTGAAGATCTTGGCGGCTTCCTTGCGGACATCGCCGTCCATCCCGGGCAGCAGCTGGTCGAGGAACTCGACCACGGTGACCCTGGCCCCCAGGCGCTTCCAGACCGAGCCCATTTCCAGTCCGATCACGCCGCCGCCGATCACCACCAGGTGGTCCGGCACCTTGGACAGCGCCAGCGCGCCGGTGCTGTCAACGATCACGCCCTTGTCGTTATCGACTTCGACGCCGGGGAGCGGGGTAACGCTCGAACCCGTGGCGATCACCACTTCCTTTGCGGTGTAATCCTTACCCGCAACGGTAACCGTGTGGGCGTCCTTGAAAGTACCATACCCCTTCAGCCAATCGACCTTGTTCTTCTTGAACAGAAACTCGATCCCGCCGGTCAGGCCCTTGACCGCATCGGCCTTGTCTGTCTGCAGCGCGCCCAGATCCAGCTCGACCTTGCCGAGCTTGACGCCATAGCGGGCGAGGGTGCCGTTGGCGGCTTCGGCAAACTTTTCCGAGCCGTGCAGCAGTGCCTTCGAGGGAATGCAGCCGACGTTGAGGCAGGTTCCGCCCAGCGTCTCGCGCGCTTCGACGCAGGCGGTCTTCAGCCCGAGCTGCGCAGTGCGGATCGCCCCGACATAGCCACCCGGGCCGGCCCCGATGAAGATCACGTCATAATCGAACATGGCAACGTCCACTTTTCATTCAGGTGCCGTGGCTTACTTGGCCAGCCGCACCGCAGTATAGGATTTCGCGAGCAGCATGAAGCGCTCTGCGTGCAAGCGGGAATCGGGAAACAGCGCGCGCATCTGCGCCTTGCTCAGCATCTGTGAGCTGTCCGCAAAGCGATAGGCACTGATCATGTCGGGAGCGCGACCGGCGGTCGCCAGCGGCAACCAGCGCATCAGCCGCGCGCGCAGCGGGCGGGGCATCCAGTGGACCAGCGGCAGGCGCCAGAAGTGCGGATCGATCGGGAACCAGAAATTGGGCGACTGAACGAAATGGCTCGGCGCGATCCGCCGCACTTCGCCGGCAAAGGCTTCCATCTGCCAGGCCAGCCCGACATGCTCGATCACCGAGTTCGAATGGCACAAGTCAAAGCTGTTGTCCGCCAGGTCGAGCTTGCAGGCATCGCCGACCAGATAGGTGAACAGCGAGGGGTCTTCGTCACCCGCGTAAAGCTCGAAGTCGGTCAGGTTGAGCAAGGTCACGTGGACCTTGTGCTCACGCAGAAAGTCCGTGCCAAGCCGCCGCCAACAATAGGCGCGGCCACCCAGATCGAGCAGCTGCAGCGTCTCGCCCTTGCGCGGCGCGGCGGCGATCACCTGGCGGAGCAGCCGATCGGGCTTGGCCCTGAACCAGTTGGAGAGCTGCTGCCGCACGCCGGTTTAACCCTTACAGGTCGATCAGGATCCGCGTGGGATCCTCGATCGCTTCCTTGATGATCTTCAGCGCGGTCACGGCTTCGCGGCCGTCGATCAGGCGGTGGTCATAGGACAGCGCCAGGTACATCATCGGGCGGATCACGATCTGCCCATCGCGTACCACCGGGCGGTCTTCGATCCGGTGCAGGCCCAGCACTGCCGACTGCGGCGGGTTGATGATCGGGGTGCTCATCAGCGAACCGAACACGCCGCCGTTGGAGATGGTGAAGGTACCGCCAGCCATGTCAGCCATGGTCAGCGTCCCTTCCTTGGCCTTCTTGCCATAGTCACCGATCGCCTTTTCGATCCCGGCAAAGCTCAGGTCTTGGCAATCGCGGACCACCGGCACGACCAACCCGTTCGGGGCCGAAACCGCGACCGAGATGTCGACATAGGGGTGGTAGACGATCTCGTCGCCCTCGATCCGGGCGTTGACGGCCGGAATGTCCTTCAACGCCAGGCAGGCGGCCTTGGCGAAGAAGCCCATGAAGCCTAGGCGCACGCCGTGCTTCTTTTCGAAGGCGTCCTTGTAGGTGTTGCGCGCCTCGATCACCGCCGACATGTCGCAGTCGTTGAAGGTAGTTAGCAGGGCTGCGGTGTTCTGCGCGTCCTTGAGGCGGCGGGCGACGGTCTGGCGCAGGCGAGTCATCTTGACCCGTTCCTCGCCGCGATCACCCGAAGCAACCGGGGCAGGAGCCGGAGCGGCAGCAACGGCCGGGGCCGGGGCAGCGCTCTTCGCGGCGGCGGCGGCCAGTACGTCTTCCTTGGTCAGGCGGCCGTCCTTGCCGGTGCCCTTGATCGCGGTGGGATCAACGCCATGCTCCAGCACTGCGCGGCGCACCGCCGGAGAGAGGACGGCGGCTTCCGATGCGTCCTTGGGTGCTGCACTGTCCGAAGCCGGCGGGACGGGCGCTTCCGTGCGTTCGGCAATCGGGGCGGCACCAGCAGCAGCAACGCCATCTTCGACCGTCGCGATCACAGCGCCGACCGCTACGTTGTCACCAACCTTGGCCAGGTGCTGGCCCATCACGCCGGCCACCGGCGAGGGCACTTCCACGGCGACCTTGTCGGTCTCCAGGCTGGCAATCGGCTCGTCGAGCGCGACCGCTTCACCCGGCTGCTTCAGCCATTCGCCGATAGTGGCTTCGGCCACGGATTCGCCCAGGGTCGGGACTTTGACTTCGGTTGACATGATATTGTTTCCTCAGGCTTTCTTTTGCCGGCGGATTTCAGAGCGGACCGAGGTGCCCAGCGCATGACCGATCAGGGCACCCTGTTCGCTGGCGTGGCGGCTGGCGAGGCCCGTAGCGGGCGAGGCGCTGGCTGTGCGGCCGGCATAGCGGGCGCGGGCCACCTTGCTCTTGGCCGCAGCCAAGGCTTCCTCAATCAGCGGTTCGACAAAGAACCAGGACCCGTTGTTGCGCGGCTCTTCCTGACACCAGACCACTTCTTCCAGGTTCTTCATCCGCGACAGGCGCAGGGCCAGCGGCTCACCCGGGAAGGGATAGAGCTGCTCAAGCCGGATGATCTGGGTATCAGTGATCCCGGCGGCGTCGCGGGCTTCCATCAGGTCATAGGCGACCTTGCCCGAGCAAAGGATGACCTTGCGGGTCTTCGCGTCCTCGGCACCGTTGATGTCCGAGAGGATCCGCATGAAGTGGCCTTCGCCAACGAAGTCGCTCGCCTCACTCTTGGCCAGCGGGTGGCGCAGCAGCGATTTGGGCGTCATGATGATGAGTGGCTTGCGGAAGCCGCGGTGCATCTGCCGGCGCAGCACGTGGAAGTAGTTGGCCGGCGTGGTGATGTTGCAGACCTGGATGTTGTCCTGGGCGCAAAGCTGCAGGAACCGCTCAAGCCGGGCCGAGGAGTGTTCCGGACCCTGGCCTTCGTAGCCGTGCGGCAGCAGCATGACGAGGCCGTTGGCGCGCAGCCACTTCGATTCCGAAGAGGCCACGTACTGGTCGATCATAATCTGCGCGCCGTTGGCGAAATCGCCGAACTGCGCTTCCCACAGCACCAGGGTCTTGGGATCGGCGCTGGCATAGCCGTATTCGAAGCCGAGCACGCCGTATTCGGACAGCGGGCTGTCATGCACTTCGAACTTGCCATGCGGCACGGTCGAAAGCGGCACGTACTTGTGCTCGTCGGTCTGGTCGACCCAGACGGCGTGGCGCTGGCTGAAGGTGCCGCGGCCCGAATCCTGGCCCGACAGGCGGATGTTGTAGCCTTCCGAGGCGAGGCTGCCGAAAGCCAGTGCTTCGCCAGTAGCCCAGTCGAACCCCTGGCCGGTGGTGAACATCTCGCGCTTGGCATCAAGCACGCGGGCCAGCGTCTTGTGGATCGTCAGGCCTTCGGGAACGGTGGTCAGCGTCCGGCCCAGGCTGTCAAACAGCTTCTGCTCAATCCCCGTCGCCACGTTGCGGCGCGCGGTTTCCGGATCGGCCGGCTTGTTGAGGCCGGTCCAGCGCCCGGCGAACCAGTCCGCCTCATTGGCCTTGTAGCCCTTCGATGCGTCGAACTCCTGTTCAAGCACCTGGGTGAAGCGCATCTCGTTCTCGCCGGCCCAGTCCTTGTCAATCACGCCCTGGCTGACCAGGCGGTCGGCATAGAGCTTCGACACGCCCGGGTGCTGACGGATCTTCTGGTACATCAGCGGCTGGGTGAAGCCCGGCTCATCGCCTTCGTTGTGGCCGAAGCGGCGATAGCACCACATGTCGACCACGATGTCGCGGCCGAAGGTCTGGCGATAGTCGATCGCCAGCTTGCAGGCGAAGGTCACGGCTTCGGGATCATCGCCATTCACATGCAGGATCGGCGCCTGGACGCCCTTGGCGACGTCCGAGGGGTAGGGCGAGCCGCGCGAGAACTGCGGGCTGGTGGTGAAGCCGATCTGGTTATTGATGATGAAGTGGATGCAGCCGCCGGTGTTGTAGCCCTTCACGCCCGAGAAGCCGAAGCATTCCCAGACGATGCCCTGACCGGCAAAGGCGGCGTCGCCGTGGATCAGCACCGGCAGGACCTGCTTGTGCTTGCCCTTGCCGATATCGTCGCGGAACACCTGCTGGGCGCGGACCTTGCCGAGCACGACGGGGTCAACCGTTTCGAGGTGGCTGGGGTTGGGGACCAGGCTCATGTGCACCTTGATCCCGTCGAACTCGCGGTCGGTGCTGGTGCCGAGGTGATACTTCACGTCGCCCGATCCGCCGACGTCTTCCGGATTGGCCGTGCCGCCCGAGAATTCGTGGAAGATCACGCGGTAGGGCTTGGCCATCACATTGGCGAGGACGTTGAGCCGGCCGCGGTGAGCCATGC
>JAJTFU010000129.1 GCA_021299075.1 Novosphingobium sp.
CGGTCCAGACCATGGTCACGCGCCAGTTCAATGCCCACGATCCGGTGGTGGTCACTGTCGCCCGGATTGAGGGCGGAACGGCGCACAATGTGATCGCCGATTTCGCCACGCTGAAGGGCACCATGCGCACGCTCTCGCCGCGCCACCGGGCAAAGCTGCACGCCGCGCTGCGCCAGCTTGCAGCAGGGATCGCCGGGGCCCACGGCCTCACCGCCGAAGTGAACGTGATCGAAGGCTTCCCGGTGACGATCTGCGATGCCAGGGCGGTCGCCTTTGGTGAGCGGGTGACGGATGGTCTGTTTGGTCCGGGCGCCTGGCAAACCCTGCCCGCGCCGATCATGGGGGCGGAGGACTTCTCCTATGTGCTCGAGAAAGTCCCCGGCGCGATGTTCTTCCTGGGCGTGGCCAAGGACGGGGCCGACTGGAATTCCTGCTGCGGCATCCATTCGCCGCGCATGATGGTGGACGAAGCGGTTCTGCCGCGCGGGACCGCCCTGCTGGCTGGGCTGGCCGAGGAGTTCCTCGCCAGCGGCTTCTAAACTGGCCGCGACATCGACCAGAAGTGCGGGCCGCCCTTGGCCGGCACGTCCCACTCCTCGTGCACGGCAAAGCCCAGCCGCAGGTAAATGCCGACATTGCTCTCGGTCGCGGTTTCCAGCAGCGCCGGTTTGCCCGCTGCCGCCGCCTCGGCCAGCCCGGCGCGGATGGTCAGCCCGCCCAGCCCCTGGCCCTGGCAGTCCGGCTGCACCCCGGCATAGCGCAGGTAGTACCAGTCCTCACCCTTGGCCAGGTGCGCGCCGATCGCATCGCCCACCGTGCTGGCCCGCAAGATCCGCCGCCCGAAGATGCCGAGCAGGCGCATGATCTCGGGCGGCCAGAGCGGATCGTGGTGATGGACCTTGCCCGGCAGCCGCCACAGCGTCACCGCCTCGCAGCCCGGCGTGCCGAGCGCGATCCCGTGGCGCTGGTGATCGTCCCATAGCCAGGCAAACATCCTGGGCAGCCGCCGGGCGCGTTCGGCTTCATTGGGGATGATCCAGCTGACCGCCGGATCGCTCTGGAAGGCCGCCGCGAGCGTGGCGATGGCGGCCTCGCGGTGCCGCGGGCCAAGGCGGATGATCGTGCGTTCAGTCATCGCGCGCGCCGCGCCGGGCCGAGCAGCAGGGCCAGGAAGGCAATCGTGAACAGCAGGTCCCCGGCCAGCACCGGCCCGGTTCCGGGCGGCGCCGTTCCCGCCGCGATCGCGGGGGCCAGCAGGACGACCAGCCCCAGCTTGCCGACCACCCCGGCCCACAGCGTCGGGGCCAGCCGCGCCGGGTTGCTCGCAACCAGCGCGTAAAGCACCCCGAAGGCGGCCACCAGCACGGCGCTGATCTTGTCGCCCGGCGCAATGTTCAGCAGCACCGGCAGGCTGATCAGCCAGTTATAGGTCGCCGCCGCCCACAGCATCCACGCCCAGCCGCGCGGCAATCGGGTCTCATCCATCGCTCTCTCCCTTGGCGATCAGATTGCGGGGCCGGACGGGCTACTGTCAACGCCCGTTGCGCCCCGGCCCCCCGCCTGTCATGGCGCGCTTCGGAAGGGGACTTACCCGATGGCCGGTGATGACGAAGACTATGTCTATGACGAGGACAGCGGCGAATGGCTGCCGGCCTCGGAACTGGCCGCCAAACGCGCGGCTGAAAGCGTGGTCGAGGTGCGCGACGCGGTTGGCAATGTGCTGGCCGATGGCGATGCCGTCACGCTGATCAAGGACCTGACCGTCAAGGGCGCGGGGCAGACGCTCAAGCAGGGCACGGTCATCCCCTCGATCCGGCTGACCGGCGATGCGCAGGAGATCGACTGCCGCTATCCCGGGATCAAGGGCCTGGTCCTGCGCGCGGAATTCGTCCGCAAGCGCTAAGACCGATTTCGTGCCGCGATTGGCTCGAATGGGCCTAGGATCGCGGGCAGGGGCATCTGCCCTGCAAAGGAACGAGCCATGGCCAAGGGCCAGAAGAAATCGAACCGCGAAGCGCGCAAGCCCAAGGCGGAGAAGCCGCCCAAGCAGAACGCCTCGCAGCCCAGCCTCAAGCCCGGCGTCCTGCCCGGGCTGGAGCATATGAAGCGCTAGGACCGACCTGACCGGATGACCACGCTGACGATTCTGGTCGATGCCGATGCCTGCCCGGTCAAGGAGGAGATCTACAAGGTCGCCTTCCGCCGCCAGGTCGCGGTCAAGGTGGTCAGCAACATGCGGCTGCGCGTGCCCGATCACCCGCTGATTGCGCGCGTGACCGTGCCCGATGCCTTCGATGCAGCGGATGACTGGATTGCCGAAGCCGCCGATGCCCGCACCGTAGTGGTGACCAGTGACATCCTGCTGGCCGATCGCTGTCTCAAGGCCGGGGCAACGGTCATCTCGTCCACCGGCAAGCCCTTTACCCATGCCTCGATCGGCAGCGCCATCGCCACCCGCGCGATCATGGCTGACCTGCGCGCCGGGGGCGAGGCGATCGGCGGCCCGGCCCCCTTCGCCAAGGCCGACCGCTCACGCTTTCTTCAGGCCCTCGACGAAGCGCTGGCCCGGCTGGCGCGGCTCTAGCCCGGGTTGCCCGGCACCCCTGGCACGTCGGGGATCTCGATCCAGTGCTGCTTGCTCGCGGTCCAGAACTGGATCTGCGGATTGAAGCTGCTGGTATCGTCGAGCGAGCCCGCCTTGACGAAGATCCACCCGGCCTGGGCCGGCACGCGGGTGAAGACCGGCGATCCGCAGGTCGAGCAGAACTGGCGGTGAACCTCGCCGCCGCTGGTGCCGTGATCGACATAGGTCTGGACCGAGCCGGTGATCTCCACCCCGTCCTCGGGCAGGCCCAGGATCATCGACCAGCCGCTGCCGGCCTGGCGCTGGCAGTTCTTGCAGTGGCAGACCGCCTGCATGAACGGCTCGGCCGTGATCTTGTAGCGTACCGCGCCGCACAGGCAGCCACCGGTCTGTTCCGTCGTCATGTCACTCATCCCGCCTTTGTTGTGCCCGCAGCCTAGCGCCACGCGGCTGCGCTGCCCACTGCCACAATTGCCGAAGGATCAGGCCAGCTCGCGCTTGATCGAGGCAAAGCTGGTGAAGACCACGCGGGTGTCGGTGGCAAAGGTTTCGGGTAGCCGGGCGGCGAATTCGGTGGCCGATCCGGCGCCGGTGAGCGGGGTCAGGAAGGCGCGCATCGACCAGTAGGGGCATTCGCGTGCCGGGCGCTCGTCACGCCGGATCACCACCAGATCGCGGTGCCGCGAATCGGCGACGATCCGGGCCAGCAGTGCATCGACCGCCGCGTCCTGGCCTTCCAGCAATTGCATGAAGTGCTCACCATTATAGGCCAGCATCCCGGTAATCCCGTTGGCCGCATTGGCCGCCGCGGCCGCTTCACCCAATGCCGTCAGCTCATCGGGCCCCAGGTCAGCCGTCGCCCTGCTGACGTAGATCAGTGAAACCATCCAGTCCTCTCCTCCCCCCTTGGAGCATCCTGTACCAGCCGCTTTGGGACTCGGTGCAGGACACTGGCAAGGCAGCAGATTATCGGATGGAGTGCAAGGGCGGGCGCGATCGTGCGGCCAACCGGCAAGCGGTCACCGTTTGCCCTTCGCCTTCGCCGTCAGCCGCGCCACCACCTTGATCTCGACCACGGCACTGGGTTCGTAGAGCCGCCGTATGCCGATCGCGGTCCAGGTCGGGAAGGGGGCCTTTACATAGCGGTTCTTGGCTGCGGCCAGCGGGGTGAGCGAGGCGTCGATGTCGGTGTGGAAGGTGGTGATGTCCAGCACGTCGTCCCAGCTCGACCCCGCCCGCGCCAGGATTGCGCCGATCCGCTCAAAGGTGCGGGCATAGTGCTCTACCGGGTCGGCCCCGGCCGGCGGCGCCCCGGCGACCACACCGGAGAGGTAGACCGTATCACCATGGATCATGGCGTCGGAAAAGCCGAACTGCTCCTGAAACGCCCGCGCATCGGGATTCTCGGGCATCACGGTCTGCTTCGGCGCGGCGAGGGCGGGCACAGCGACCAGCGCGGCAAGCACGACGGCAAGGGGGATCAGGCGAGGCATGGCGGCTCCGGTCTTGTGAGACTGGGGCAGAGGTTCGCATGAATGCGGGGCGATGGATAGTGTGGAGAACCGACCAGACCCCACCCTAGCAAACCACCCCCACCGCCGTTAAACCCGCCCCATGAACCTGACCGAAAACCAGGCCATTGCCCTCGTCCGTGAAGGGGCCGATCTGCTCCAGCGCGGCCAGCCTGCCGAGGCGCGGGCGCGGTTTGAGCGGGTGACCGCGACGGGGCGGGCCAATACGCAGATATGGATGCTGCTGGCGCTGGCCTGCCGCGCGTTGGACGATGGCGCGGGGGAAGAGACGGCGATCGATGCGGCGCTGGCGCTCGATCCGGGGCTGATCCGGGGCCAGGTGATGAAGGGCGATTGCCGGGTCCGCGCGGGCGACGAGCAGGGCGCGCTCGAGTTCTATCAGGCCGCGCTGCGCTGGGCCGAGGGGATGGAACTGCCGGCTGACCTGGCGGCCGAGATCGAGCGGGCGCGCGCCGTGGTCGCCGGGGCGGCGGCGCGGGGTGAGGCAGCGCGCGAGGCGGCGCTGGCGGCGCGCGGCTTTCCGCCGGGTAAGCGCAGCGCGCGCTTTGCCCAGGCGCTGGATATCATGGCCGGGCGCAAGGAAGTCTTCGTCCAGCAGCCGACCGATTTGTACTTTCCGGGCCTGGCCCAGACCCAGTTCTTCGACACCGGCCAGTTCGACTGGGTCCCCGCGCTGGAGGCCGAGGCCGGGGCGATCCGGGCCGAGCTGGACGCCCTGCTGGCCAGCAGCGCGGCGGAGTTCCGCCCCTATATCCACGGCGATCCCAACCGCGCGACGCGGCAGGGCCACTGGCTGGCCGACGATCCTGACTGGTCGGCGCTGTTCTTGGTGGAGAACGGGGTGCGCAGCGAAGCCGCGATCGCGGCCTGCCCGCGCACCTGGGCGGCCATGCAGGGGGTGCCCTTCCCCGATATTGCCAATTCGCCGACGGTGATGTTCTCCCTGCTCCGCGCCGGCGCGCGGATCCTGCCGCATACCGGCATGTTCAACACCCGGCTGGTCTGCCACCTGCCGCTGGTGGTCCCGCCCGCCTGCCGCTTCCGCGTTGGCAACGAGGTGCGCGAATGGGAGCCGGGCAAGCTGCTGGTGTTCGACGATTCGATCGAGCACGAGGCCTGGAATGACAGCGATTCCGACCGGATCGTGCTGATCTTCGACATCTGGCGCCCTGACCTGACCGCGCAGGAACGCGCCGAACTCGCCGCGCTGTTTGCGGGGAAGCTGGGGTAGGACGGGGCGCGCCTCAGCGCCGCTGCGGTTTGTGCGCCCAGCACTCCATCTCCACCCGCGCGCCCAGCGCCAGGCCATTGACCCCCATGGCGGAGCGCGCCGGGTAGCGGTCGGGCTTGAAGTGGCGCGCGTAGATCGTGTTGAAGGCCGGCCAGTCCGCCATGTCGGCCAGGAAGACCGAGCATTTGAACACGTCGTCAAAGTCCAGGCCGTGTGCCTTGAGGGTCTGGCTGATCCGCCTGAACATCTGCTCGCTCTCCGGCCCGATCCCGCCGGGCACCACCTTGCCGCCCCCATCCTCGGCGCCCAGCTGGCCCGAAAGGTACAGCACATCCCCCACCTGCACCGCGCTGGAGAACGGATATGGGAGCTCCGACGGGGTAAAGACCGGGCCGGGCGCGGGCGCAGGCGTGTTTGCGGCAACGGGGGAAGCGGCGACCAGCGCGGCGAGGAGGTGGAATGGGGGTCGCTTAGGGATTAAAGTTTACTGTCGCCGTAATTGCAGAACGGAGAGCACAATTGGTGTGCTGTCAGCGTAATCTCAACAGCCGAGTTGGTCCGCAAGCTCGATCAAGCTTGTCGCGCGATAGTCCCATTGCTGCTCAAATTTGAGGTCAGGAGGCGGGGCACCGCCATATTCCAGCGGACGAAAGACAAAGGCGGTACGCAGGCCCGCAGCGCGCGCCGCCGCCAGGTCGCCATGGTGGGCCGCTACCAGGCAAAGTTCGCCCGGCGCAATATCGAGGGCCTGTGCGGTGGCAATATACGCGGCGGGCGCGGGCTTGTAGGCCTGGGCGATCTCGGCACCCAAGATAGCATCCCACGGCAGGCCGGCGTGGCGGGCC
>JAJTFU010000130.1 GCA_021299075.1 Novosphingobium sp.
GATGTCCGGCTGCCCCATGGTCACGATCTCGGCCTTCAATCGCACCTTCATCCGGTGGAACGGCATGGTTGGCGCGCGCGAGAACTTGACGTCAAGATCGGCGCAGCCCGGCAAGGCACGGATGTGATCAAGCACCGCGGCTATGCCGGTATCGCTACCCGCAATCGTGCCGTTGATCCCCTCATGCGCCAGCAGCAGCGTCCCCTTCACGCAGTGGCTGCGGCAGCAGGCCAGCAGCGGCGCCTGCAGCGCGGCATGGTCCGCAAACGGCGTGAAGCGGTAGAGCGCTGCAACGCTGATAGGCAGGCTGGCAGGATCCATGCGCGAGGCCCTAATCGTTCAGGCTCGACACCGTCAAGCTGAACGGCTAGCGCTGCCGCCCATGAAGCTGATCATCGGCAACAAGAACTATTCCAGCTGGTCGCTGCGCGGCTGGCTGGCGCTCAAGCACTCCGGCCTCGCCTTCGAGGAGATCCAGGTTCCGCTGTATGGCGAGGACTGGGATCACCGGAAGAAGGAGCATGACGAAATCGCGCCCTCATCCGGCAAGGTGCCGGTGCTGTGGGATGGCGACGCCGTGGTCTGGGACAGCCTGGCGATTGTCGAATACCTGGCCGATCGGGTCGGGCGCGAGCGCTTCTGGCCCAAGGCCGACGATGCCCGCGCCATGGCCCGCTCGATGGTGGCGGAAATGCACTCATCCTACGCCGCGCTTCGCCGTCAGTGCCCGATGAATATCCGCCGCCAGGTCCAGGGCTGGGAGATCGACGAGGAAGCGCGCGGCGACGTGGTCCGCATCCTGACGCTGTGGGCCGAGGCCCGCGCCCGGTTCGGGCGTGGCGGGCCGTTCCTGTTCGGCACTTTCAGCGCGGCCGATATCTTCTACGCCCCGATCGTCAGCCGCTTCATGACCTATGGGATAGGTGTTCCAGGCTTTGCCCTCGCCTATATGGAAGCGATCTGGGAACACGAATGGCTGCAGGCCTGGGTCGCCGCCGCCGAAGAAGAAGACTGGGTCATCGAGCAATGGGAAATTCCGGGTCGAGGCAGCAAGGCAAAGTGATGCGCTGGATTGCATTGATGTTGGCCGCCATGGCGGCGCTGATGGCGCGCCCGGCCTTTGCCTGGGGCGAGTTTGGCCACCATTCGACCGCCAGCATCGCCTGGGTCAACGTCTCGCCCGAAACCCGCAAGGCCGTGCGCGAACTGCTTCGCTCGGAACAGGGCCTCGGCACGCCCTATTGCCGGGTCCGCAGCCTGGAAGAGGCCAGCTACTGGCCCGACTGCATCCGGCGCGAGGGCTGGCGCTGGGCCTATTCCTTTGCCTGGCACTATCAAACGATGAATGTCTGCCGCCCCTATGACCCGCGCGCCAATTGCTCTGGCGGCAACTGCGTGACGGGCCAGATCGAGCGCAACCGCCGCATCCTGGCCGACAAGAGCCTGCCAGCGGCCCAGCGGCTTGAGGCACTGGCCTGGTTGACCCATTTCGTCGGCGATTTGCACATGCCGCTCCATTCGGGCGACAAGGACGATCGCGGCGGCAACGATGTGGCTGCGAAATATGGCATCGCGCCGGGCCGCAACTTGCATGCAATCTGGGACGGACCGATGGCCGAGCGCGGGATCACCAGCGCGGTCCCGCCGCTGATCCGCCGCTACACCCCCGAAGAGCGCGCCGCGCTCGATACCGGCGAAGTGGCCGACTGGGGCCGCGAAAGCTGGGAACTGGCCCGCGGCCTCGTCTATGCCAAGGCCTTTGACCGCGACCCCTGCGCCGGCGGCGAAGCGCCCAAGGAAGTGGTCTGGAGCGACGAAGACATCGAAGCCAGCCTGCCCACCCTGCGCCAGCGGATCAGCCAGGCCGGGCTGCGGCTGGCGCGGCTGCTGGATGGGGCCTTGAGCAAGTGACCAGCACTACCCTGCCCCCCGTCCTGCCGCTTGCCGAGGCGCTGATCGCCTGCCCCAGCGTAACCCCGGCCACGGGCATGGTGTTCGATTGCCTGGAAAGCCAGCTCGCGCCGCTGGGTTTCGCGGTTCACCGCTTCCTGGCGGGCGAGGCGCCAGACGGGCCGGTCGAGAACCTGTTCGCGATCCGCCGCGGGCCCGAGGGCAGCCGCCACTTCGGCTTTGCCGGACACCTCGATGTCGTACCGCCCGGCGAAGGCTGGACCACCGGTGCGTTTGCTCCTGAAGTGCGGGGCGAACTGCTCTATGGCCGCGGTGCGGTCGACATGAAGGGCTCGATCGCGGCGATGGTCGCGGCCGTTACGGGTCTGCCGCAGGATGCCGGCACGATCAGCTTCATCATCACCGGTGATGAGGAAGGACCGGCCCGCTTCGGCACCCTGCCGCTGATCGACCACATGCGCGCGGCGGGTGCCATTCCCGACCTGATCCTGGTAGGCGAGCCTACATCCGTGAACCGGCTGGGCGACATGATGAAGATCGGCCGGCGCGGCTCGGTCAACATCTGGCTGACGGTCGAAGGCGGCGAAGGCCATGTCGCCTATCCGCACCTTGCCAACAACCCGATCGGTCCGCTGGTCAATATGCTCGCCGAACTCAACGCGATCGTGCTCGACGAGGGGACCGACTGGTTCCAGCCCTCGAACCTCGAGATCACCGACATCACTGTCGGCAACCCGGCCACCAACGTGATTCCGGCGCGGGCCCATGCCCGCCTGTCGATCCGCTTCAACGATCTCCACACCGGGCAAGGCCTGGCCGACCGGGTCAGCGCGATCGCCGCAAAGCACGGCGGCACAGCGCGGGCAGTAGTCTCGGGCGAAGCCTTCCTCACCCCGCCCGGGGACTTCTCGGCGATGGTCGCCCGCGCGGTTGAGGCTGAGACCGGCGTGACGCCCGAAGCCAGCACCACCGGCGGTACCAGCGATGCGCGGTTCCTGAAAAGCCTGTGCCCGGTGATCGAGTTCGGCCTGTGCAATGCCACCATGCACAAGCGCGACGAGGCCGTAGCCGTGCCGGACCTAGACACGCTGGCGCGGATCTATGCCCGCATCGCCACGGCGGCGCTGGCGGGCTGATTGCGATAGCGCCGACAGCCTGTTAGGCTGCCCGGCAACAATCTTTCAAATCGGGGGACGCACGCCATGGACCGGCGCCTGACACTCTACATCCTGATCGGCATGGTGCTGGGCGTCGTGGCCGGCTGGCTGGTCTTCACCTTCATTCCCAAGGGCACGGTCACGGTCTGGCCGTTCGGGGTCGAGGCCGATCTCAAGGGCCTGTATCTCAGCTCGTTCGGTCTGCTCTCCAGCATCTTCCTGAACCTGATCAAGATGCTGGTCGCGCCGCTGATCCTTTCCACCATCGTCGTCGGCATCGCCCATATGGGCGATAGTGCCGCGCTCGGCCGGATCGGGTTCCGCGCGATTGCCTGGTTCATCATCGCCAGCCTGATCTCGATCGGCCTTGGCCTGGTGATGGTCAACTTCTTCCAGCCGGGGGTCGGGGTGGACGTGTCGGGTGCCGCCGCGGCCTCGGTCGGCGAAGTGGCCAAGCTCGATTTCTTCGAGTTCATCCTGCACATCTTCCCCAAGAACGCCTTCGATGCGATGGCGACCAACAATATCCTGCAGATCCTGGTCTTCTCGCTGTTCGCCGGGGTTGCGCTGTCCGCCATCGGCGAAAAGGGCGCGCCGCTGGTGCGTGGGGCCGATGCGCTCGCCGAGATGATGCTGCAGATCACCGGCTATGTGATGCGCTTTGCGCCCTTCGCGGTGTTCGGCGCACTGGCGAAGGTGGTGGCCTCGAGCGGTCTTGGCATCCTTGCCACCTATGTCGAGCTGGTGACCGAATTCTACCTGTCGCTGGGCATTCTCTGGCTGATCCTGCTGACGATCGGCGGGCTGTTCCTGGGCCGGCGGATCTTCACCCTTATCCGCTATATCCGCGAGCCAATGATGATCGCCTTCTCGACCGCGTCGAGCGAGGCGGCCCTGCCGCGGCTGTTCGAGCAGCTTGACCGGTTCGGCGTACCGCGCCGGATTTCCGGCTTCATGCTGCCGCTGGGTTACTCGTTCAACCTCGACGGCTCGATGATGTACATGTCCTTCGCGACGCTGTTCATCGCCCAGGCCTATGGCATCGACCTGTCGATCGGCACCCAGATCGCGATCCTGCTGACGCTGATGATCAGTTCCAAGGGCGTCGCCGCCGTGCCGCGCGCTAGCCTGGTGGTGATCACGGGGACGCTCGCCATGTTCGGCCTGCCGGTGGAAGGCGTGGCGATCATCCTGGCGATCGACCAGTTCCTCGACATGGGCCGCACCGCCACCAACGTGGTCGGCAATGCCGTCGCCACTTCGGTCATCACCAAGTGGGAAGGCATGCTCGAGGTCGAGGAGCCGGAGTTCGTCGAACATCCGCACGCCCCGGCGCATACCGCCGCCGATGGCCGCGCCGGTCTGGAGCTCGATCCTTCGAACTTCGACGACGAGCGTAAGGGCTAGGTAGCCTTCGCTTTGCCCTTCGGGGCGGGCGTCTTCGGCTTGTAGCCGCACAGGTCCGCCACCGGGCAGCGCCAGCATTCGGGCGTGCGCGCCTTGCAGATGTAGCGCCCGTGCAGGATCAACCAGTGGTGCGCGCCGACCCGGAAGGGCTGCGGCGCCTTTTTCTCGAGCTGCTTCTCCACCGCCAGTACCGTCTTGCCCTTGGCCAGGCCGGTGCGATTGCCGACGCGGAAGATATGGGTATCGACCGCAAAGGTCTCGGCCCCGAAAGCGCAGTTCATCACGACATTGGCGGTCTTGCGGCCCACGCCGGGCAGTTCGGTCAGCAGGTCGCGGTCCGCCGGGACCTCACCGCCGTAATCGCGCACCAGGATCTCTGACAGCGCGATCACATTCTTGGCCTTGCCATTGAACAGACCGATCGTCTTGATGTGCTCCTTCAGCCCAGCCTCGCCCAGCGCGACCATCTGCGCTGGGGTCTTCACCTGTTCGAACAGCCGCCGGGTCGCCTTGTTCACCCCCACATCGGTCGCCTGGGCCGAGAGGACCACCGCCACCAGCAACTGATAGGTATTGCCGAACTCCAGCTCGGTTTCGGGTGACGGGTTGTCCTCAGCCAGGCGGCGGAAGAATTCGAAGATCTGATCGCGCTTCATTGCGCCGGCGGTTTAGCGCCTTGGTTCGCCGCCTTCCACTCCATTGCCGCGCGGACCCGGTTTTCGACCGATGGGTGCGTGTAGAACAGCACCTCTTCAAGCCTGGACGGGCGCGGGTAACGGTACTCCGCCGTCTTGACCAATGCGCTGGCAAGGGCATCGGGCTCACCGACCGTGGCGAGCGAATAGGCATCGGCCTCGGTCTCACCAATCCGCGTCAGGCTATTGGTGACCGGCTGTGCTAAGAGGCCGATCACCGATGTCACCACCATGAACACCGGCAGGCCGCGCGCCTCGCCCAGCTGTGCATCGCTGCCGAGCAGCCGGGCGGTAGGGACGAACAGCCGGTTCAGCAGGAAGAACATGACCATCGCCAGCAGCGGGAAGATCACCACATAGCGCCAGATATGGCCCAGCTTGTAATGGCCGGCCTCGTGCCCGGTGACGGCGCGTACCTCGGCCAGCGACGCTTCCTTCAGGGCCACGTCGGAGATCGCGATCCGCGCAGTCGGGCCGATGCCGGAAACGTTCGCTGTAAACCGTTCCGACTGGCGCGAGCCATCGTACATGAAGATGCGGTCGTGCGGGATGCCAACATCGTCTGCGATCTGCTCCAGCGCAGTGCGAACCTC
>JAJTFU010000131.1 GCA_021299075.1 Novosphingobium sp.
GCGGCGTGGTCTATCAGGGATCGGAACGTCGGACCGGCTGCCAGTTCAGTTTCACCTGCGATGGCTCGCTGGCCAAGGCGCCCAACCGGATGTTCTGGTACCGGGCCGAGAACGTCGCCCGCGCCGCGCTGTCGGGCTATGTCGAGCGCACTGTCGGCCTGGCGACGCACTACCACACGATCGCCATCTACCCCTATTGGGCCCCCAGTCTGCGCCACATCATCACCGTCGGCGCGCACCGCTTCTACCGCTTTGGCGGCGCAGCCGGTGAGGCCGGGGCCTTCCGCTTTGCCTATCGCGGCGGTGAGCCCGTGGCGGCGCCCCATGCCCGCAATGCGGCAGCGGACAAGCTGCCCGATACCGCGCTTGATCCGCTGGCCTTGCAGAAGGCCTATGAGGTCGGACTGAAATCGGCCCAGGGCTCCCCGCTGACCCCGGCTGCGGCAACCGGCCTGCAACAGCAGCGCCCCCACGCCGCCCCCAGCTATGCCCCCGAGGTTCAGAACCGCGGCGGCGAGGCGCTCTATCGCGGCGATCGCCTGCCGCAGGACAACGGGATTCGGCCCGAATACCAGAATTCCGGCCGCTGGATCGGCCAACCGGGCAACTAACCGGACGGCTTGGTTAAGCCATAGCAACCATAGTTCCGCACGAAACCTTAGCCGGGCCCGGCCTAGGGTCTGGGCAACGTCGCCATAGACCAAGGTAAACCATGACGATCCACTTTGCCGCAGCCCGTTCGCCGCTGGCCGCCCTGGTTGCTCCGGGGCGCCGCAAGGGGCTGATCGGCCGCGCAGCCAATGACAATGCCGACCTTGGCCACAGCGCTGAACTGCGCGCCGCGCTCAAGCATTTTGCCGAGCACGGCCTGGGCGCCGCCACGGTCGCGCGCCAGAATGCCGAGCAGGCCTTTTTCCGCGGCGACCGCCAGGGTTACCTGCACTGGCTGGGGATCTGCCGCACGCTCGACCGGCGCATGGCGAGCGTGCTGTCCAACCGTGTCGAAGCAGGAAACGATTGATTTCGGCGCAGGGTAACCACCGCGTTAACCAATCGGTGATCTCTCTGCGTTAGGCCGCACAGGTTACGAAGGGAGCGAGAGATCAGGCGCTGGCGAACCTTGCTGCGGGTGCTTTTCCGAACCAACGCGCTGGACGATCGTGTCCGGCGGACGCTGGTCGATAACCTGTATGCAAATCCCGGCTCGCTGACCGCCGGTGCCGCCAACGGCATCATCGCCGCCCTGGTTGCGGCCGCCTATGCCGGAAACGGCCTGATCTGGAATGTGGCGCTGCTGCTGTCCTTCATTGGCGTGACCCGCGTGGTCATGGCGATTGCCCTGCCCCGGTTGAAGGTGCGCGACACCAAACGGCTGGAATTCCTCTACGAACTGGGCGCCTTCAGCTATACCGCCACGGTCGGGATCTTCACCGCGCTGACCATCTGGCTCAACATTCCGCTGATCGCGCAGATGCTGATGGCCTGTTACGCGATTGGCTATGCCGGCGGTATGGCCACGCGTAACGCCGGCCGGCCGCTGATCTCGGTCGCGGGCATGCTGCTGACTTTCACCCCGATCTGCATCGCGCTGTGGCAAAGCGGCGATACGGCGGCCCGCACCCTCGCCGCCGCGATCGTGATCTGCTTTGCGGGCATGGTCTCGATCTCGCTGCAAATCTTCCGCACTCTTCGCGATTCGATCGCTGCGGCAGAAACCAGCGCGCGGCTGGCCGACAAGATGCAGCATCTGGCCCGCACCGACGTGGTCACCGGTCTGCACAACCGTGCCGGCCTCAACCACTATCTGGTCGAACACCTCTCGCGCCCGCGCGAGGCGCCTAAACTGGCGCTGTTCTGGTGCGACCTCGACCGCTTCAAGGAAGTCAACGATGTGCTCGGCCACCAGGTGGGTGACCGGGTGCTGACCGAAGTGGCCCAGCGCCTGCGCAGCCAGGCCAAGGGGGATGCCGTGATCGGCCGCTTCGGCGGCGACGAATTCATCATGGCCTGCGATGTCAAGGACCGCCGCGAGGTCGAGACGATTGCCCTCGCCGTCCTGGGCGAGATCACCCGGCCGATGCGGCTGGAGAATGACCGGCTGGAAATCTCCTGCTCGATGGGCGTGGCCCTGCTGCCGGACGATGGCGAAGATCTGGAAAGCGTGATGCTGGGCGCGGACCTGGCGCTCTACCACGCCAAGGTCAACGGCCGAAACCAGGTGAGCTTCTATGACAGCTCGATGAGCCGCGACCTGGTGCGCCGGCGCGAGATCGAGGCCGAGCTGCGCGTTGCCGTGCAGCGGGACGAGCTGTCGATCTTCTTCCAGCCGATCGTCGATCTGGCCACCGGCCGGATCAAGGCGTTCGAGGCGCTGGTGCGCTGGTTCCACCCGGAAAAGGGCGAACTGCGCCCCGACGAATTCATCCCGGTGGCCGAGGAAACCGGCGCGATTATTACCCTTGGCAACTGGATCACCGCCCAGGCCGCCAAGGCCGCCGCGACCTGGCCCGAGGACATCACCGTCGCGGTCAACCTCTCGCCGCTGCAGATCAAGGCCCCGGGCGCCGCGCTGGGCATCCTCAACGCGCTGCGCGAGGCCAAGCTGCACCCCAGCCGGCTCGAGCTGGAAATCACCGAAACGGTCCTGCTCGACCATTCGCAGCAGACCGAGGACTTTATCGCCGAACTCTCCGCAGCCGGCGTGCGCTTTGCGCTCGACGATTTCGGGACCGGTTATTCCTCGCTCGGCTATCTCAACAAGTATCCGTTCGGAAAGATCAAGGTCGACCGCAGCTTCGTCTCGGGCCCGCAGGCCGGCAAGAAGAGCGATGCGATCATCCGCGCCGTCTCCGGCATGGCCTCCACGCTCAACATGGCGATCGTAGCCGAAGGCCTGGAAACGGTCGAACAGGTGGAGGCGGTCAAGGCCGCCGGTTGTACCCTGGGCCAGGGCTATTACTTCAGCCGCGCTGTGCCCGATTACTTGGCCGCCATGCTGATCGCCCAGGAACGCGAAAAGTTCGAACCGCAGCGCGCGACAGGCTGATCGCCGAGCGTGATCCTGCCGCTACGGCACGGGCATTTGCCTAGATAAATGCAATTGCGAAGCATTCGCAAAGATATTTGCCGCTGGCACTTTATCCAGCCTTGCAATCACGATTTCACCGGCTTAGGGCACCCGCTAACCCGCCGGTTGGCCCCTCACGCCTTGCGGGATGGTTGGGGCCCTGCCGAACGTCTGCCGCTGATCCCGCGAATACGGACAAGGACTTGGCAAAGATGGCTCGCAAGAAGATCGCCCTTATCGGTGCCGGCATGATCGGTGGCACGCTCGCCCACCTCGCCGCGAAAAAGGAAATGGGCGACATCGTCCTGTTCGACATCGCCGAGGGCATGCCCCAGG
This sequence comes from Novosphingobium sp., assembly GCA_021299075.1. Lineage (GTDB taxonomy): Bacteria > Pseudomonadota > Alphaproteobacteria > Sphingomonadales > Sphingomonadaceae > Novosphingobium. Next base: position 3,404 of record JAJTFU010000131.1, read on the forward strand.
GCAAGGCGCTCGACCTGGCCCAGTGCGGCCCGATTGAAGGCTTTGACGCCAATATCAAGGGCACCAACGACTATGCCGACATCGCCGGCGCCGATGTGGTGATCGTCACCGCCGGCGTGCCGCGCAAGCCGGGCATGAGCCGCGATGACCTGTTGGGCATCAACCTCGGCGTGATGAAGTCGGTTGGCGAGGGGATCAAGAACCACGCCCCCGACGCTTTCGTGATCTGCATCACCAACCCGCTCGACGCGATGGTCTGGGCACTGCGCGAATTCTCGGGCCTCCCGGCCAACAAGGTGGTCGGCATGGCCGGCGTGCTCGACTCGGCCCGCTTCGCCACCTTCCTCGCCTGGGAATTCGGCGTTTCGGTCAAGGACGTGAACGCCTTCGTGCTGGGCGGCCACGGCGACACCATGGTGCCGGTGCTCGAATATTCGACCATCAGCGGGATTCCCGTCACCGACCTCGTCAAGATGGGCAAGTCGACCAAGGAACGCCTCGACGCGATCGTCGCCCGCACCCGCTCGGGCGGCGGCGAGATCGTCGGCCTGCTCAAGACCGGCTCGGCCTATTACGCCCCGGCCACCAGCGCCATCGCCATGGCCGAAGCCTATCTGGGCGACCAGAAGCGCATCCTGCCCTGCGCGGTCCACGTTGACGGCAAGTACGGCCTCGACGGGCTTTATGTCGGCGTGCCGGTGGTGATCGGCGCGAACGGCGCCGAGGAAGTGATCGAAATCGCCCTCGACGACGAAGCCAAGGCCAATTTCCAGGTCTCGGTCGACGCGGTCAAGGAACTGCTGGTCGCCTGCAAGGCGATTGAGCCGTCGCTGGCTTAAGAACAACTCCCCGGGAGAGCTAATTCCATGTCGATCCTCATCAACAAGCACACCAAGGTCATCACCCAGGGGATGACCGGCGCCACCGGTACCTTCCACACCGAACAGGCGCTGGCCTATGGCACGCAGATGGTTGCGGGCGTGACCCCCGGCAAGGGCGGCACCACCCACATCGGCCTGCCGCAGTATGACACCGTGCATGAAGCCAAGGCCGCGACCGGCGCCACCGCTTCGTGCATCTACGTACCGCCGCCGGGTGCGGCCGACGCGATCCTGGAAGCGATCGACGCCGAGATGGAACTGATCGTCTGCATCACCGAGGGCATTCCGGTGCTCGACATGGTCAAGGTGAAGCGGGCCCTTTCGGGCTCCAAGTCGCGCCTGATCGGCCCGAACTGCCCCGGCGTGCTGACCCCGGATGAGTGCAAGATCGGCATCATGCCCGGTTCGATCTTCAAGAAGGGTTCGGTCGGCGTTGTCAGCCGCTCAGGCACCCTCACCTATGAAGCCGTGTTCCAGACCACCAACATCGGCCTGGGCCAGACCACTGCGGTCGGCATCGGCGGTGACCCGGTCAACGGCACCAACTTCATCGACGTGCTGGAACTGTTCCTGGCCGACGACGAGACCAAGTCGATCATCATGATCGGCGAAATCGGCGGCGATGCCGAAGAACAGGCCGCCCAGTTCCTGATCGACGAAGCCAAGCGCGGCCGCAAGAAGCCGATGGCCGGCTTCATCGCCGGGCGCACTGCGCCTCCGGGCCGCCGCATGGGCCACGCCGGGGCGATCGTCTCGGGCGGCAAGGGCGATGCGGAAAGCAAGATCGCGGCGATGGAAGCCGCTGGCATCCGCGTCTCGAACTCGCCCAGCCTGCTCGGTGAAACGCTCGCCGAAGTGCTCAAGGAACTGGCCTGATCCCTAGGGGGTTGCGCGGAGGCCCTTGGGCGTCCGGTCTGCAACCCCTCCTCCCCAGGATGGACCACCATGGGTAACGAACTGCACGATTTTCTTCCCGACGACCCGCAGCCGGGTCCGTCGTGGGCACGCTCGAACTGGCCGCAGGTTGGCGGCGCGGCCGAGGATGACCTGACTCAGGCGCTCGATCCCACCGCAATGCAGGTGGCGATTAAGGCGGCTGCGGCCAAGGCCGGCGCGGCGATGGATCCGCGCGCGATCGAGGAAGCCGCGGCGGATTCGATCCGGGCGATGATGCTGGTGCGCACTTACCGTGTGCGCGGCCACCTCGGCGCGGACCTCGATCCGCTGGGCCTGAGCCACCAGAACCTGCCGGCCGATCTTGACCCGGCCTACCACGGCTTTTCTGGCGCAGCGCTGGATCGCAAGGTTTATCTGGGCGGCACGCTGGGCCTGGAATGGGCCTCGGTGCGCGAGCTGGTCGATATCCTGAAGCGCAATTACTGCGGCAAGGTCGGCTTCGAATAC
>JAJTFU010000132.1:0-2936 GCA_021299075.1 Novosphingobium sp.
GCCGCCCAAGCAGGACCAGGATGCCCAAGGCCGGGATCAGCGTGCCCACCAGCAGGGTTGCTGTGAGGTCGGTTGGCAGCAACTGATCGGTCTTGGCCTGGGCGCTGATCACATACCAGGTGATCCCGGTCATGATCAGGAAGGCAAGCACGGCCGAAACTTCCATGACGGCAAAGAAATTGGCCCGCCGCGCCGCCACCTGGAAGCGACGCCACCAGCGGGGCCAGCCGCTATTGCGCGAAGAAGGAGCGCCGGGCGTCATCGTTGCGCAGTTACAACACCCCTGTTGCCAAAAAGCAAGAGTGACCTAGCGTACTAGTTCACCCGGGGTGATGCCCAGTTCGCCGAGCCGCTTGCGCAGCGTATTGCGATTGATACCCAGCACCTGCGCGGCGCGCAGCTGATTGCCGTGCGTCTCGCGCAGCACCGCCTCGAACAGGGGGCGCTCGAAGGCGGCCAGCGCGGCATCATAGACACTACCCGCGGCCGGATTGTGCTGGGCCAGCCAGCTGCGCACCGCAGGATCGAGCCCTTCCCCCGCTGCAGCCTCGGCGCGGGGCATCTCTGCCAGCATTGGCGCAAGCGCACCGCCATCGATCAGGTCCTCGCGGGAAAGCAATGCGAGCCGGTAAATGAAGTTGCGCAGTTCACGGACATTGCCGCGCCATGGCTGGCGCGAAAGCAGCGCCGCAGCATCGTCTGACAACTGCCGGCGCGGGAGCCCTTCCTGCGCTGCCAGGACCAGGAAATGCCGTGCCAGTGCCGGGATGTCATCGGCCCGCTCGCGTAGCGGCGGCAGGGTGATCGGCACGACATTGAGGCGGTAGTAGAGGTCCTCGCGGAAGGTTCCCGCCGCAATCATGGGCTGCAGATCGCGGTTGGTGGCTGCAATGATCCGGACATCGACCTTGATCTCGTCGCGCCCACCAACCCGCCGGATCGAGCCGGACTGCAAGGCTCGCAGCAGCCGCGTCTGGGCCTGCATCGGCATGTCGCCGATTTCATCGAGGAACAGCGTGCCGCCATTGGCCTGCTCGAACTTGCCGACATGGCGGGCAACCGCCCCGGTAAAAGCGCCCTTTTCGTGACCGAACAGTTCGCTTTCGATCAGTTCGCCGGGGATGGCAGCGGTATTGACCGCCACGAAGGGCCCATCGCGGCGTTGGCCAAGCTGGTGGATCGCCTCGGCGACCAGCTCCTTGCCGGTACCGCTTTCGCCAAGGATCAGGACGGTTAAATCGTTGCGCAGCACGCGCGTGATCATCCGGTAGACGGCCTGCATCGGCGCGCTGCGACCGACGAGCGGCAGGCCGGCAGGGGTGCCCTCCCCTTCAGCATCGGCCTTGATTGCATTGCTTCCAACCGCCTGGCGCACTGTCCGGGCCAGCTCGTCGATGTCAAAGGGTTTAGGGAAGTATTCAAACGCGCCGGTGTCAGTCGCGCGGACTGCGGTATCGAGTGTGTTCTGGGCCGAAAGGATGATGATCGGCAGGTCCGGATCGGCGGCCCGCACCCGATCGATCGTGGCAATGCCATCGCCATCGGTCAGCATGACATCGGTCACCAGGGCGGAAAAGCGCTGCTCGCTAAGCAGGCGATCGCGCTCGGCAATCGAATCGCAGCGCACCACATCGAAACCCTCGGCCTCGAGTGCGGCGGTGATGACGATGGCAATGGACATGTCGTCCTCGACCAGCAGCACGCTCATGCCACTTGTTCCTTTGCCTTGCTGTTCGCCACTGCGGCCGGTTTGGGCGCGACCTGCAAGTGGACGCGGAAGTGGGTCAGGCCGGTGGCCTGCTCGCGGTCATGGCTGATCCGCCCGTTCATGTCGCGCACCATGCGGCGCACCAGGGCAAGACCAAGGCCCTGCCCGCTCTTCTTGGTGGTAACAAAGGGTTCAAACAGGTGATCGGCCATCGCCGGATCGACCCCTGGACCATTGTCGCTGACCCTTAGCTCAATCGGCAAACGCACCGGGGCGCCTTCGCTGGTGCGGTGCAGTTGCAGGCCGCTGGCGAAGCGGGTGCGGACGACGATCCTTGGCTCGGCGGCGCCGGCACAGGCCTCTGCGGCATTGGCGATCAGGTTGATGAGCACCTGGACCAGGGCATCGGCATTGGCGAGGACCGGCGGCAGCGAGGGGTCGAACTCCTCGATCACGACGGGGGACTTGCCCCCCGCCTCGATCACAGCGCGGGCGCGGCGGACTGCCTCGTGAAGGTTACAGGCACCCAGCTCTGGCGGCGTGCGGCGCGAGAGCGACTGCATCTGATCAATCAGCTTGGCGATCCGATCAACCTCATCCGCGATCAGTCCGGTCAGTGCCAGGTCGCCATCCTTGAGCTTGCGCCCCAGCAGCTGCGCCGCCCCGCGAATCCCGGCCAGCGGATTTTTGATTTCATGCGCCAGGATTTCGGGTGCACGCAGCACGGTGTCCTCACCGCCTTCGCCGCGCAGGGCTTCCGCCCCGGCCGCGTCCTGCAGCGTCAGGACTTGCCAGCCGGGCTGGTCGATCACCGGGGCCGCTGTCACATCAAGCCGGCGCTGACCCTGCCCCGGAATCAGGACCGGTGTGGCTCGCGCCGAAATCTGCGCCTCGGTCTCCGCCATGCGATCAGCCAGGCGCGGCTCGTCGAACAGCATCACCGCACCCAGCGCGCGACCGATCAAACGCCGCGCGCTCTGGCCCAGCAATTGCTCGGCGGCGGGATTGGCGGCGGAAATGCGCTGCCCCGGCGAAAGCAGGATCACCGCCAGTGGCAGCGAGGCCAACTGACGCGCCGGATCGGTCATGGTCAGGCCGCCAGCCTAGAGATGAATGGCGCGTAGAATTCGCGCAGGCCGCGCATCACTTCACCGGCATCGTCGACGAAATTGATCCGATTGCGGAATTCGGCCGAACCATGCAGCACCTTGGTATACCAACCCAGGTG
>JAJTFU010000132.1:2942-9431 GCA_021299075.1 Novosphingobium sp.
CGGTGTCGGTGCCATAGTGGCTCAGCATTGCCTCGTAATGCTCGAGAATTACAGCCAATTGTTCATCGATCGAAGGATCGGGCACCTGCACCCCGTGACGCAGCCAGTGCATGACCTGGCCCAGCATCCACGGCTTTCCATAAGCGCCGCGACCGATCATCACGCCATCCGCGCCAGACAATTCCAGCGCCCGGGCGGCATCATTGATCGTGCAGATGTCACCGTTGACGATCACGGGGATCGAAACGGCATCCTTGACCTGACGGACGAAGGCCCAATCAGCCTCGCCCTTGTACATCTGGTTGCGGGTACGGCCGTGGACCGTGACCATCTTCGCGCCGAGGTCCTCGGCGATCTTGGCCAGTTCCGGTGCGTTGAGGCTGTCATGGCACCAGCCCATCCGCATCTTGACCGTCACGGGCACTGACACGGCCTTGACCGTCGCCTCGATCAGTTTGGCGGCCAGCGGCACGTCGCGCATCAGCGCCGAGCCGGCATCGCCGTTCACGACCTTGCGGACCGGGCAGCCCATATTGATGTCGATGATCGCTGCGCCGCGATCCTCGACCAGTTTGGCCGCCTCGCCCATCTGGACCGGGTCGCAGCCGACCAGCTGCATCGAGACCGGCTCCTCGATCTTGTCCCACATCGCCTTCTGCACCGAAACCCGCGTCTCGCGGATCGCAGCCGGGCTGGCGATCATTTCGGTGACATTGAGGCCCGAGCCATAGCGCCGCACCATCCGCCGGAATGGCAGGTCAGTAACGCCAGTCATCGGCGCCAGAATCACCGGGCAATCGATCCGTTCGGGGCCGACCGTGATCGGGTCTAGCGAAGGTGGAACCGGGAGGGACATGATGCTCTGCCTAAAATTTGGGCAGCACATAGGGAATTGCCGGAAACACGGCAAGTCTTTACCGGCGCGGGAGCCATGACCGCGCCCAGCACACCCCTACCCCGCCTAGCCGCCGTGATCGTCGCGGCCGGGCCCCCGAGGGCGCCGAGGCGATTGCCGCCGAATGCCTGGCCGACCTGCCCGGCATCCGCCTGATCACCGGCGGCGGCACCCGGCAAGAGTCGGTCCGGTTGGGACTTGAAGCCCTTGCCGACAGTGCGCCGGATCTGGTCCTGATCCACGACGCCGCGCGGCCGGTACTGCCGTTGGCCGTTATCGACCGGCTGGTCGCTGCCCTGGCGGTTCAGCCTGGAGCCATCCCGGTCCTGCCAGTGGTCGATAGCCTGACCGAGGCTGATGGTGAGCTGATGGGCAATCCGGCCCGGCGCGAGGTGTTGCGCAGGGTCCAGACCCCGCAGGCCTTCCGCTTTGCCGATATCCTGGCGGCCCACCGGTCCTGGTCGGGCGCAGCCGATGCGGGCGACGACGCCCAGGTCGCCCGAGCTGCGAATCTGGCCGTGGCGCTGGTTGAAGGAGACGAACGCTTGCGCAAGCTGACTTTCGCCAGCGACTTTGCCGCCGATCTGCCGCCGCTTCGGGTTGGCACCGGGTATGATGTCCACCGTCTGGCCGCAGGTGAGGAGCTGTGGCTCTGCGGGGTCCAGATTGAACATAGCCACGGCCTGGCCGGCCACAGCGATGCTGATGTGGCGATCCATGCTCTGGTTGATGCGATCCTCGGGGCAATCGGCCAAGGCGATATCGGCAGCCATTTCCCGCCAAGCGACCCGCAGTGGAAGGGCGCCGCATCAGACCGCTTCCTGGCCCATGCGGCCAAGCTGGCGAACGAAGCTGGCTATCGCATTGGCAATGTTGACCTGACCATCATCTGCGAGGCGCCCAAGATCGGCCCGCACCGCGACGCAATGCGGGCACGGCTGGCCGAAATCCTTGCTACCGGGATCGATGCAATCAGCGTAAAGGCCACCACGACTGAACGGCTGGGCTTTACAGGCCGCGCCGAAGGGATCGCCGCGCAGGCGGTCGCCACTCTGCTGCGCGATTGATGGAGTTTCTTCACATGCCTGTCCTCAATCGGACTATCGCCGCACTGCTCGTTGCAGCCCTGCCTTCCCCGGCAATGGCGCAAGCCGCTGAACCGCCATGCCTAACGGCGCAGGAATTCACGGCAGTTTCGACCTTCGCTTTGCCCGGCGTAATCCGCGGCGCAGCCCAGCGCTGCGCAGCGGTGTTGCCGACCGATGCTTTCCTGCGCAGCCAGTCGGAAAACCTGGCCAAGCGTTACAGCGCCGGCCGCGACCGCTCCTGGCCACAGGCCAAGGCGGCGTTCTTCAAGATCGGTGGCGGGATGGACCCGCAGGCCGAAAGTCTGCTCAAGGCCATGCCGGATGAGAACCTGAAGCCCTTTGTCGAAGGGGCTGTCACCACGATGGTCGGCCAACAGCTGCCAACAGACCGCTGCTCTGCCGTCGACCGCCTGGTCATGCTGCTTTCCCCGCTGCCGGCCGAAAGCACGGCCGAAGTAATCGGCCTTGCCGCCGGTCTTGGCGCCCGTTCGGGCCAGGCCCGCGTCGGCAAATTTGCCATCTGCAAGGCCTGAACCATGGACCACCTGCTTCCTGACGACATCGCCGAACTGGCCGCACGCGTGATCGAGGGCAACATTGCCGCCGGCCGCACCGTGGCCCTGGCAGAAAGCTGCACCGGCGGGCTCGTTGCCGCCGCATTGACTGAGATCGCTGGTTCATCTGCCGTACTCGACCGCGGCTTCGTGACCTATTCGAACGAGGCCAAGCAGGAGCTGCTGGGCGTCAATCCCGACATCATCGATACCTTTGGCGCGGTCTCGATTGCCTGTGCCTGGGCCATGGCGCAGGGCGCGCTCAAGCGCAGCGGGGCCGATGTGGCCGTGGCGATCAGCGGCATCGCCGGTCCGGGCGGCGGATCACCGCAGAAGCCGGTTGGCACCGTGGTCTTCGCCCGCGCCATTCGCGGCCAGGATGAGGAAGAGGCGCTGGCTGAAGAGCGGCTGCTCGATGGCTCAAGCCGCTCGACCGTGCGCCATCAGGCTGCGCTGGTCGCGCTGGAACTGCTGCTGCCGTAAAGCGCCTCGGCGCGGGTTTCGAATGCGCTGACCATCTTGCGGAATGCGCGATCAAAGTAGGTTCCGGCCAGCTTTTCGAACATCGCGTTGCGGAAGGTGAAGCTGACCATGAATTCGATCTCGCAGCCGCCATCGTCGGCCGGGCGGAACTGCCAGACATTGTCCAGATCGCGCATCGGCCCGTCGACGTAGATCACTTCGATCCGTTCTGCGCGCTGCTTGAGCACGCGTGAGGTGAACTTTTCCCGCAGCGCGTTGAAGCCCACCAGCATATCGGCGATCATTTCGGTTTCGCTATCCGAGCGGACCCGTGTTGCGACGACCCAGGGCAGGAACTCGCCATAGCGGGCGACATCGGCCACCAGGTCATACATCTGCTCGGCGCTATAGGGCAGCCGGCGGACTTCGTGGATCCCGGGCATCAGCCGCGCGCAGCGGCCTTGGCCAGCTGCGCTTCGCGCGCCGCCCGCATTGCCTTGAAATCGTCGCCAGCGTGATAGCTTGAGCGGGTCAGCGGACTGGCCGCGACCTGCAGAAAGCCCTTGGCTCGGGCAATCGCGCCATAGGCATCGAAAGCCTGCGGAGTCACAAAATCGATCACCTTGGCGTGCTTGGGCGTGGGCTGGAGGTACTGGCCCATGGTCAGGAAATCGATCCCGGCGCTGCGCATGTCATCCATCACCTGGTGAACCTCAAGCCGCTCTTCGCCGAGGCCCAGCATGATGCCGCTCTTGGTGAAGATCAGCGGATTGTGACGCTTCACTTCCTCCAGGAGCCGCAGCGACGCGTAATAGCGAGCACCAGGACGGATGGTCGGATAGAGCCGCGGGACGGTTTCGAGGTTGTGGTTATAGACGTCCGGTCCGGCGGCCACGATCGCCTCCACCGCCGCGTGCATCTTGCCGCGGAAGTCGGGGGTCAGGATCTCGATCGTGGTCGTTGGCGTCGTCCGGCGCAGCGCCTCGATCACCTTGACGAACTGCCCTGCCCCGCCGTCCGGCAGGTCGTCGCGGTCGACCGAGGTGATGACGATATGCTCCAGCCCCAGCTTGGCTGCAGCCGCAGCGACATGTTCCGGCTCCAGCGGATCAACCGCGCGCGGCATGCCGGTCTTGACGTTGCAGAAGGCGCAGGCTCGCGTGCAGACATCGCCCAGAATCATCACGGTCGCGTGCTTCTTGGTCCAGCACTCCCCGATGTTCGGGCAGGCCGCTTCCTCGCATACCGTATTGAGGTTCAGATCGCGCATAAGCTGGCGGGTTTCGCCGTAGCCCTTGCTGGTCGGCGCCTTGACCCGGATCCAGTCCGGCTTGCGTTGACGTTCGGGCTTGGGGAGGTTCGCCAGGTCGTTCATGCTGTGCCCTCTAGTCGCCTTGCCAGCGCTTGCCAATGGCGCTAGCGCCCTTGGCTCATGGAAGTGTCTGCTTTTGCCCCCTTCGCCTCACCGGTGATCCTGTTCTTCCTGTTGGGCCTGCTGGCATCAGCGCTGCGGTCCGATCTGGCCATTCCGGAAGCCATCGCCAAAGGCATGTCGCTCTACCTGATGGCCGCGATTGGCCTCAAAGGCGGGGTTGCGGTCGCGAAGTCGGGCGTCAATGCCGAGGTTGCAGCGGCGTTGCTGGCCGGCCTCGTGCTCAGCTTCACCATACCGTTCCTGGCCTATGCCTTGCTGCGCAGTTTTGCCAGGCTCGACCAGGTAAACGCTGGCGCGGTTGCGGCCCACTATGGCTCGGTCAGCGTGGTGACCTTCGTGACCGCCAATGAACTGCTCGGAGCAAGCGGCCTCGTCGTGGCCGGGTTCATGGTCGCCGTCCTGGCGGTCATGGAAACCCCCGCGATTCTCTCCGGCCTGATGCTGGCCCGGCGAGGCGGAGGAAGCGATGGCCAGTCGAAGAGCGAGCTGCTGCGCGAAGTGTTCCTCAATGCCTCGGTCGTCCTGTTGCTCGGCAGCTTTGCGATTGGCGTGATCGCCGGGCCGAAGGGCTATGCCGAAGTGCAGCCCCTGTTCGACAGCGGCTTCAAGGGCGTGCTGTGCCTGTTCCTGCTCGACATGGGCCTCATTGCGGCCCGCCGATTGATCGATGCGCGAGCGTTGAACATGCGTCTTGTGTTCCTTGCCATCGCCTTCCCGCTGTTCAACGGGACGCTTGGTGTACTCGTCGGGAACCTGATCGGCCTTGACGTGGCTACTGCTGCGGGTCTTGGTGTGCTCTGCGCCAGCGCCAGCTACATCGCCGTGCCCGCTGCCATGCGCCTGGCCTTGCCGCAGGCCGATCCGGGGATCTACCTGACCATGTCCTTGTCGATCACCTTCCCTTTCAACATCCTGGTCGGGATCAGCCTGTTTGGTGAATTGTCCCGCTGGCTTAGTGCGAGCTGAGGAATGCCATGATCGAAACCGTCATCCGCAAGCGTATCGAGATCCTGGTCGACAGCCCGCTGGTTCGCCGGGTAACCGACGCAATCGACAAGGCCCAGATCACGGGCTGGACCGTGCTGCCCGTAACCTCCGGCAGCGGCCGCGACGGGCGTTGGCGCGAGGAACGGGTGATGGGCACGGACAAGTCACTCGTTCTTACAATTTCGTCGGTTGAGAAGGCAGAAGTGCTGGTTGATACGCTGGCGCCGATGCTCACCAGCCACGGCCTGCTGCTGACCATGTGGGATGTCGAAGTAATCCGGGGGGAACGCTTCTAGTGCCTGAATTTGCCACTTTGCTTGAGGGGTATCGCCGGTTTCGCAACGGCGCCTATCGCGAACAGAAGGAACGCTATGATCGCCTGGCTGAGGAAGGCCAATCGCCCAAGCTGCTGGTGATCGCTTGTTCGGACAGTCGGGTCGACCCGGCCCAGGTGTTCGATGTCGATCCGGGCGAGATTTTCGTCGTGCGCAACGTCGCCGCCTTGGTTCCGCCGTTCGAGACAGCCCCTGGCCTACATGGCGTTTCCGCCGCTCTCGAGTTCGCGATCCAGAAGCTGCAAGTGAAGCAGGTCGTTGTCATGGGCCACGGAATGTGCGGCGGCTGCAAGGCAGCGCTAACGCGCGAACTACAAGGCGCACCGCGCGGCGAAGGGGGCTTCGTTGCAGACTGGATCGGTCTGCTCGATGGCGCACGGCACATGGTCGCGCTGCGCCACGGGACCGAAGGGCCTGAGGCCGAGCGGGCGATGGAAATGGCCGGGGTCAAGGTGAGCCTGTCCAATCTGCGCACCTTCCCCCAGGTGCTCGCCAAGGAGCGCGAAGGCAGCCTGAAGCTACGTGGTGTGTTCTTCGCGATTAGCGACGGGGTGCTGCACGTGCTCGACGAGGCCACGGGCGAATTCTACGAAGCCGACTGAGCCCAAGCGAAAGGGGCGACAGTTTCCTGCCGCCCCTTTCCTTTAATCTGCTGAATGGGTCGATCAGACCGCCGGAATAGTCTTGCCCTTCGCGATCAGCGTCCACAGCTGGGCAATGCCCTTGCGCGGGC
>JAJTFU010000133.1 GCA_021299075.1 Novosphingobium sp.
GTTCTGGGATCGCAATGTCCTGGCACTCGGTCTGTCGAGCGGGTTCATGGAGCCATTGGAATCGACTTCGATCCACCTGATCCAGTCGACGATCACCCGCTTCCTGACGGTCCTGCCGGGCGGGCCGGTCGATGCTGCCGTGCGCGATGGCTTCAACCGCCGTGCCGCACTGGAGTTTGAGCGGATCCGCGATTTCCTGATCCTGCACTATTGGGCCAACCAGCGGCACGGCGAGCCGTTCTGGGATCATTGCCGCAACCTGGACCTGCCGGACAGCCTCAAGGCGCGGATCGAAGAGTTCCAAGCTGCCTGCGTAATCCAGCCGAGCGCCGACGAGCTGTTCACCGAGGTGGGCTGGCTGCAGGTTATGGTGGGCCAAGGGCTGGAACCGGCCAGCTGGAATCCGATTGCCGAAGGGCTGTCCGACACCGATCTCGGCCGGTTCCTGGAAAGCGTCGAGCGTGCGGCAATCGAGGCCGTCCGGCCGATGCCGCAACATATCGATTACCTTGCCTCGCTGGTTACGGCCGAGGCTGCACGGGGAGCTGCGCAATGATCCGTACCCTTGGCCTGGCACTCGCCGCACTCGCGCTCGCCGCGCCGGTGGCTGCACAGGATCAGGCCGCCAAGGCCGAACTGCGCCAGCGCGCGCCGAACGAGGAGATCGTCTACTTCGTCCTGCCCGACCGGTTCGAGAACGGCGATCCCAAGAACGATACCGGCGGGATCAAGGGCGACCGGCTGAAGCATGGCTTCGACCCGACCGCCAAAGGCTTCTACCATGGCGGCGACCTCAAGGGGCTGACCAGCCGGCTCGACTATATCCAGGGAATGGGGGCAACCGCGATCTGGTTTGCGCCGATCTTCAAGAACAAGCCGGTCCAGGGCCCCAAGGGTGACGAGAGCGCCGGCTATCACGGCTATTGGGTGACCGACTTCACTCAGGTCGATCCGCACTTTGGCACGAATGAAGACTTCAAGGCCTTCGTCGATGCCGCCCATGCGCGCGGCATGAAGGTCTATATGGACATCATCGCCAATCACACTGCCGATGTGATCCGCTACCGCGACGGCGATGCCAATGGCTATCGCTATCGCGACAAGGCCAACTTCCCCTATTCGCGGCGCGGCGGGGTGAACGGTCCGGCAATCAACGCCGGGTTCGCAGGCGAAGAGGATCCGCAGCCGAGCAACTGGGACAAGCTGACCGACCCGACCTGGGCCTATACCCCTTACGTTCCGAAGGGGGAGGAGAACGTCAAGGTTCCGGTCTGGCTCAACGATCCGATCTATTACAACAACCGCGGCGATACGAACTGGGTGGGCGAAAGCGCGATCTATGGCGATTTCGTGGGCCTGGATGATCTGGCCACGCGCCATCCGCGCGTCATTTCCGGCATGATCGAGATCTACGGCAGCTGGATCGAGCGCTTCGGGATCGACGGCTTCCGCATCGATACGGCCAAGCACGTCAATCCGGAATTCTGGCGCGCCTTCGTGCCGGCGATGGAGCGGATCGCCCGCGACAAGGGCATTCCCAACTTCCACATCTTCGGTGAGGTTGCCACGCAGGATGTCGATCCGGCGCTGACCGCACGCTGGACGCACATCGCGCGGCTGCCGTCCAACCTCGACATGGCCTTTGCCGCCGCCGCCCAGCGGGTGGTTTCGGGCAAGGCCGGTACTGACGTGCTGGCCCGCCTGTTCGACGATGATCCGCTCTATCTTGGCGGCGAGGCCGGCGCGCTCAACCTGCCGACCTTCCTGGGCAATCACGATTTCGGCCGTTTCTCGATGTTCGTGAAGCAGGCCAATCCCGGCATCAGCCAGGACGAGCTGCTCGCCCGCGTCATGCTGGGCAATGCCATGCTGCTCACCCTGCGCGGGGTGCCGGTGATCTATTACGGCGATGAGCAGGGCTTCGTTTCCGACGGCAATGACCAGTTGGCGCGCGAGGATATGTTCCCGTCAAAGGTCGCGGTCTATAACGACAATGACCTGATCGGCACCGATGCCACCACGGCCCAGGCCAACTTCGATCGCAACCATCCGCTTTACCGCCAGATTGCGACCCTGACCGAAGTCCGCAAGGCGACGCCGGCACTCTATGCCGGGGCAACAGTCAGCCGCGCCTTCTCCGACAAACCGGGGCTCTACGCCGTTTCGCGGATCGATCCCGAAACGGCGCAGGAAGTCGTGCTGGCCTTCAACACCTCGACCCAGCCCGTCACCCAGCGGATCGCGATCGAGCCGCGCAGCCTGACCTTCAAGCCGCTGGCCGGGCAATGTGCGCTGGCCGCCGATGCCCCCGGCAGCCTGACCATTACCCTGCCGCCCTTCGGCTATGCCGTCTGCGCGGCGCAGGAATCCAACGTGAGATCCCAATGAATCGCCTGAGCCGAATTGATGCAGCTGACCAGAGCCGGGTCGGCCACGATTGGTGGCGCGGTGCGGCGATCTACCAGATCTATCCGCGCAGCTTCCGCGATTCCAATGGCGACGGGATCGGAGACCTGCCGGGGATCACCGAGCGGCTGGACTATGTCGCCAAGCTGGGCGTCGATGCGATCTGGATCTCGCCCTTCTTCACCTCGCCGATGGCCGATTTCGGCTACGACGTGGCGGACTATTGCGGTGTCGATCCGATCTTCGGGACGCTGGCCGATTTCGATGCCTTGGTTGCCCGCGCCCATGGACTGGGCCTGCGGGTGACGATCGATCAGGTCTATTCACACACCTCTGATCAGCACGCCTGGTTTATCGAGAGCCGCGCCAGCCGCGACAATCCCAAGGCGGACTGGTTCGTCTGGGCCGATGCCAAGCCCGATGGCTCACCGCCCAGCAACTGGCAGTCGGTCTTCGGCGGCCCGGCCTGGACCTGGGATGCGCGGCGCGGGCAGTATTACCTGCACAATTTCCTCTCCAGCCCAGCCCGATGGCAAGCCGCGCACCCGGCCGTTCGATTTCCAGCAGCAGCTGTTCAACCAGTCGCATGCCGACATTCCCCGTTTCATCGAGCGGATCCGCGCGCTGACCGACAGCTATGACGGCATCTTCACTGTCGCCGAAGTCGGCGGCAAGGATGCCGAGCGCGAGATGAAGCTGTTCACCAGCGGCGAGGCGCGCCTCAACAGCGCCTATGGCTTCGACTTCCTCTACGCCCGGCAGCTGACCCCCGCGGTCGTGGCCCGTGCGCTGAACCAGTGGCCGGATGCCCCGGACATCGGCTGGCCCAGCTGGGCCTTCGAGAACCACGACGCGCCGCGCGCCCTGTCTCGCTGGTGCGCGCCCGACCAGCGCGAGGCCTTTGCCCGTTTGAAGGTGACGCTGCTCGCCGCGTTGCGCGGCAACATCATTATCTACCAGGGCGAAGAGCTGGGGCTGACCCAGGTCGAGATTCCGTTCGAGCAGCTGCAGGATCCGGAAGCGATCGCCAACTGGCCGCTGACCCTGGCCCGCGATGGTGCGCGGACCCCGCTGCCGTGGCAGGCGCAGAGCGAGCAGGGCGGCTTTACCGCCAGCTCCGCCCCCTGGCTGCCGCTGGGCGAGGAGAACATGGCCAGGGCGGTCGATCGGCAGGACAATGATCCCGCCTCGCTGCTCAACCTGACCCGCACCTTGCTGGCGCTGCGCCATCAGATCCCGGCGCTGCGCAACGGCACCTGCGAGGTCGTCTTGGCTGACGAAGCGCGGCTTGTTCTTCGCCGCACTTCTGGCAGCGAAGTCGTGCTGGCAGTGTTCAACATTTCCGCTGCCGAAATCGGCTGGCCGGACGGGCTCGGCACGACGGGTACCCCAATCTTTGCGGTGGGCGGGGCAGAACCCGGCCGCCTGCCCGCCTTCGGGGCGGTCCTCATCCGGGAGAGCAACTGACATGAAGCCGATCCGTTTTGCCCTTGGCCTGGGTCTCGCACTCGCCGCAGCGCCGGCGCTGGCCCAGCAGGCTCCGGTGACGGCCAGCTCGCCCGATGGTGCTGTCAGTGTCACCGTGACGATCGATGGCGATGGCCGCGCGGCCTATGCCGTGACCCGCAAGGGCAAGCCGATGATCACGCCCTCACGCCTGGGCTTCCTGTTCACGGATGAGGCCAAGATCGAGCGCCGTCTGACCATCACCGGCCAGGAGGTCCGCGATTTCGACGAGACCTGGACCCAGCCCTGGGGCGAATGGGCCCAGATCCGCAACCGCTATCGCGAATTCAAGGTCCACTGACCGAGTTCGCCTTTGCCCAGGATGGCACCGCCTGGTGGAAGCCGGCCTATCTGTGGAACCGCGAGGAATATCTCTACAACAAGACCGGTCTGTCGTCGGTTTCGACCGCCGCGACGCCGATCACGATCAAGCTGGCCGATGGCACCCATGTCGCGCTGCACGAAGCCGCGCTGGTCGACTATTCGGGCATGAATGTGACCCGGACCGAGGGCACAACCCTGCGCGCCAATCTCACCCCTGGCGCGGGCGGGCCCAAGGTTCAGAAGAGTGGGGCCTGGACCACGCCCTGGCGCACGCTGATCATCGCCGACAATGCCCCTGGCATTTACCACAGCCACCTGATGCTGAACCTCAACGAGCCCAACAAGCTGGGCGACATGAGCTGGTTCAAGCCCGGCAAGTTCGCCGGCGTGTGGTGGAACATGATCAAGGGCGAATGGTCGTGGGCGCGCGGGCCCAAGCACGGCGCGACCAACGAGAACGTCAAGCGCTATATCGATTTCGCCGCTGCCAACGGCATCCCCAACGTGCTGGTCGAAGGCTGGAACGTGGGCTGGGACGGCGACTGGTTCGGCAACGGCTGGGACATGGACTTCACCAAGCCGACCGAAGACTTCGATATCGCCATGCTTTCCGCTTACGGGAAAAAGAAGGGCGTCCGGCTGGTTGGCCACCACGAGACCGGCGGCGCGGTAACCCACTACGACAACCAGCTGGACCGCAGCTTTGCCTTTGCCGCCAAGTACGGGATGATGGTGGTCAAGACTGGCTATGTCACCGATGCTGCCCAGCTGGAGCGCGTCGATCCTGACGGCACCAAGCACCGCGAATGGCTTGATGGCCAGTGGATGGCCAACCACTTCGTCCGCGTTGCCGAGACTGCCGCAAAGTACAAGATCGCCTTTGACAGCCACGAGCCGGTCAAGGGCACCGGTCTGCACCGCACCTATCCCAACTGGGTGGCGCGCGAGGGCATGCGCGGCATGGAATACAACGCCTGGATCGGCGGCAAGAACCCGCCTGAGCACGAAGCGAACCTGGTCTTCACCCGGATGCTCGAAGGGCCGATGGACTTCACCCCCGGCGTGCTGAGCCTGAAGGGTGAGAAGGACAGCAACATCCTTTCGACCATTGCCAAGCAGCTGGCGCTCTATGTCGTGATCTATTCGCCGGTGCAGATGGTGGCCGATACGCCCGAGAACTATGCGAAGTTCCCGAATGAGCTGAAGTTCATCCGCGACGTGCCGACCGACTGGCAGGAAACCCGCGTCCTCAACGGCGAGATCGGCGACTATGTCACCATCGCCCGCAAGGAGCGGGGCGGCGAAGGCTGGTACGTTGGCGCGGTGGGTGACGAGAACGCCCAGACCGTCTCGTTCAAGCTCGACTTCCTCAGCCCCGGCAAGCGCTACAAGGCGGAGATCTATCGCGATGGCGACGATGCCGATTACCGCACCGACAAGCGCCACTCGATCGCGATCGAGAGCAAGGTGCTGACCAGCGCAGACAGCCTGACCATGCGGATCGCGCCAGGCGGCGGTTTTGCCATCCGGCTGGTGCCAGCCAAGTGAGGGCGCTGGGCGGCCTGCTGGCGTTGCTTGGCGCCTTGCTGGCCGCCCCCGCGCTCGCGCGCGACCAGACCGGGCGCTTCCTGGAATACGAACACGTCGCCGCTGCCGGCCTGCCCGAACAGCGCCTGACGATCTGGCTGCCGCCGGGCTATGACAAGGGTGCGAAGCGCTACCCGGTGCTCTACATGCATGACGGGCACAACCTGTTCGATCCGGCCAAGAGCAACTCCAACAAGGTCTGGGCAGCCGACAAGGCGATGCTGGCGGCGGTGAAGTCCGGCAAGGTGGAACCGCACATCATCATCGGCGTCTGGGCGCCGGGCCGGGACCGCTATCGTCAGTATCTGCCGCAGACGATCTACCAGTCCGCGAGCGGCGCCCCGCGCGCGGCGATGGAGGCGATGATCGAAGGGCCGGTGGTCAGCGATGCCTACCTTGCCTGGCTGGCCGGACCGCTCAAGCAATGGGTCGATGCCAGTTTCCGCACCCGTCCACGGCGCGACGATACGGCGATCATGGGGTCGAGCATGGGCGGGCTGATGAGCTGTTATGCCTTCCTGGAGCGCGCCGAAACCTATGGCCGGGCGGGCTGCGTCTCGTCGCACTGGCCGGCGGCTGATCCAACCAAGGTGGGGCCGGCCAATCCGGAGCTGATCGCCTTGTGGGATGGCTGGTTTGCCGCGCGGCTCGGCCAGCCGAACGGGCGGCGGGTGTGGATGGACCACGGCACGGCGACGCTCGATGCCTTCTATGCCCCTTACCAGCAGAAGATCGACGCGCGCTTTGCCGCCAGCGGCTGGCAGCGCGGACGCGACTGGGAAAGCAAGGTCTACGAAGGCGCCGAGCACGAGGAGAACGCCTGGGCCCGCCGCCTGCCCGAAGTGATCGGCTGGCTGCTGCGGAAGTAGTTACGCCAGATCGTCTTCAAGTAGGCCGGGGCAGGGCGGTGGTCGCCTTCATCCGCTCCATCGAGAAGCTGGAACTGACATCGGCCAGGTCCGGGATCGCGGCGATCAGCTTGCGATAGATCCGGTCGTAATGGGCGATGTCACGCACCACCAGCTTGAGCAGGTAATCGACGTCGCCGGCCATGCGGTGGCACTCGACGATCTCGTCGATCGCACTGATGCCGCGTGAGAAGGCTTCAAGCCATGCCGGGTCGTGCCGGTTGGTGCGGATCGAGACGAAGACCGTGGTTGCCAGCCCCAGCTTGGCCGGATCGACCAGCGCGACCCGGCGGGAGATGATCCCGCTGTCCTCCAGCCGCTTGATGCGCCGCCAGCAGGCATTGCTGGACAGGCCGACGCGGTCGCCCACGTCCTGCACGGCGAGCGAAGCGTCCAACTGCAAAACCCCGAGGATCGACCAGTCTATCGAATCCAATTGCAAAATATCGATCTGCATTGGGATGAAATAGCATCATAATGCCGAATATGCCATAAAAAAGGTGATGATTTTGCATCAAGGCCGCGATATATTTGCATCAGATTTGGGGAGAGCCAGCCGGGGAGAGCCAGCCGGGGAGAGCCAGCCGGGGAGAGCCAGCCGGGGAGAGCCAGCCAATGTCACTCAAGACCCTGTTCACCGAGCACCCTGCCAGTGTCGATGAGACCTATACCGAGCACCTGGCCATGGCGTCGGGCTTTGGCATCCGGATGATCCTGGGCGGCTTTGCCTGCCTGCTCCACGGAATCTTCCCGTTCCTGTTCGTGAAGACCGGCTCTGCGCAGATTTCGACCCTGCACGAACGCATGGTCGAAAACCGCCGCACCAAGCAGATGCCGGCGATCCTCGATTTTGTGATCTGAAAAAACCGGCCCGGCGCTGGGCCGGACCGGTTCCTTGTTTCAGTCTAAGGCGCGGGCCTAGTCGCCCAGCGCCTTGTCCTCGTTGGCGCGCTTGATCACGTAGAGGCGGACCGCTTCGGACTGCTGCGGGGTCAGCTCGTTCTTCCAGCTGACCATGCCATTGGCCGAGAGCGCACCACCGATCACGATGTCATTCCACATCTTCGCATCGCCCAGCGAACCGGCGCGGCGCAGGTCGCGGGTGAGCGAAGTGCCGATCGCGGCGTCGCCGTGGCAGACCGCGCAGAACTGGCCGAACTGCTTCTGCCCTTCAGCGAGCTGGGCCGGAGTGCCGGTCGAGGCCGGGGGATCGAGCGGCGGCGGAGCGGCCGAATCCATGTCCGGCAACTTGGCCTTGCCGCCCAGCTTGAACACCAGCAGGCGCGACTGGTTGCGGATCGGCCCGTTCGGTTCGGAGAGATAGCCGGCCGTGATCGGCCAGGCCCCGCCCCAACCGGCCAGCACGGCGACATATTGTTCACCCTTCACGCGGAAGGTCGAGGCCGGCGCAACAATCCCGGTCTGGGCGCTGAAGCTCCACAGCTTCTTGCCGTTGGCAGGGTCGAAGGCGTTGAACTCACCCGCCATGTTGCCCTGGAATAGCAGGTCACCGGCGGTGGAGAGCAGGCCACCGTTCCAGGCACCCGGATACTTGATGGTCCAGCGCGCCTTCTGCGCCACCGGATCCCAGGCCACCAGTTCACCGGTGGTCACAGCCTTGGCCGCAGCGCGAGCGCCCTTGTCAGCCGGCAGCATGCCGGATGAAAGGTCCAGCCCGACGTTGAAGCCCTGCTTGTTGGCCTTCCAGTCGGGGTTGTGGATGAAGGCGAAGGAATTGTTGATCGCCGGGATATAGACCAACCCGGTCTTCGGGTTGAAGGCCATCGGGTGCCAATTGTGCGCCCCGATCGGACCAGGCGTGCCCAGCCACATCTTGCCGGTGCGGTAATAGCGCGCATCCGGGTTTTCGATTGGGCGGCCGGTCTTCATGTCAAAGCCGGTGGCCCAGTTCACTGGGACATAGTTCTTGGCGCTGATCAGCTTGCCGGTCTCGCGATCCAGCACGAAGAAGAAGCCGTTCTTTGGCGCCTGCATCAGCACCTTGCGCTTGGCCCCGTCGATCGTCAGGTCGGCCAGCATGATGTGCTGGGTGGCGGTATAGTCCCAGGTCTCGCCCGGGGTGGTCTGGAAGTGCCAGACATATTCGCCGGTCTTGGGCCGCAGCGCGACAATCGAGGAGAGGTAGAGGTTGTCGCCCTCGCCGGCCGAACGGAAGAACTGGTTCCAGGGTGAGCCGTTGCCAACCCCGGCATAGAGCAGATCAAGCTCTGGGTCATAGGCCATGGCATCCCACATGGTGCCGCCGCCGCCCTGTTTCCAATATTCGCCCTTCCAGGTCGCCTCGGCCTTCTTGAGGTACTCTTCCTTGTTCTTGCCGGGTGCATCAGGCACCGAATAGAACCGCCACAGTTCCTTGCCGGTATCGGCGTCATAGGCGGTCAGGAAACCGCGCACGCCCATTTCTGCCCCGCCATTGCCAATCAGGACCATGCCGTTGATCACCCGCGGCGCGCCGGTGATGGTATAGGGCTTCGACTGGTCAAGCGTGACCACGCTCCACACTTCCTTGCCGGTCTTGCGGTCCAGCGCCACCAGCCGCCCATCGAGCGTGCCCATGAACAGCTTGTCGCCCCACGCGCCGAAGCCGCGGTTGACCACGTCGCAGCAGGCCGCCACGCCGCGCTCGCCGGGCACCTTGGGATCGTATTCCCATTCCAGCTTGCCGGTGACGGCGTCATAGGCCTTGGCCTTGGACCAGGCCGTGGTGATGTAGATCTTGCCGTCGATCGCCAGCGGGGTCGCTTCCTGGCCGCGCGAGGTGTCGAGATCGGCGAACCACGCCAGGCCCAGGTCCTTGATGTTGCCCTGGTTGATCTGGTCGAGCGGCGAGTGACGCTGCTCGTCATAGGTCCGGCCATAGGACAGCCACTCATCGGGATTGGCAGCGATGATCCGCTCGGCATTGACTGCGCCAGGCAGTTCCGAGCTCGGCTGCTGCTTGCAGGCCGCCAGCGGCAGTGCGAGCGCCAGCAGTGCCACTTTCAGGCGCATTCCATTGACCATATCGTGCGGTCGGCGTTATCATCGCCCCCGGGGTGCACCAGGAGCTTGGCGATGTGTGATGACCTGACCGCAATCGAGGAAGAACAGGCGCTCGGCGCGCGCGGGATTGACCGGCGCAGCTTTGCCGCGCTGGGCGCAGCCAGCCTGGCGACACTGGCCGCGCCGCTTGGCGCCAAGGCCGCCAAGACCCCGCCGCCACCCACCGAAAAGATGGTGCAGATCCAGACCACTTCCGGGATGCTGGATGCGTTCTTTGTCCACCCCAAGACCGGGCGCTGGCCGGCCGTGATCCTGTGGCCCGACATTGCCGGCCTGCGCGAAGCCTACAAGGTTATGGCGCGGCGTCTGGCGGCCGACGGTTTCGCCGTACTGGTGCTCAACCAGTACTACCGCTCCGCTCCGGCTCCGCATTTTGACGCAATTACGCAATGGCGCACGCCCGAAGGCCAGGCCAAGCTGCGGCCGATGATCCCGCTGCTGACGCCCGAGGCGATCGTGCTGGACAGCCGGGCCGCAGCCGAATGGCTTGATCGCCAGCGTCCGGTCCATTCCGGCCGCGGGCTCGGCGCAGCGGGCTATTGCATGGGCGGACCCTTTGCGGTGCGCAGCGCCTTCGCCTATCCGGCCCGGGTCCGCGCCGCGGCCTCGTTCCATGGCGGCTCGTTGATGACGGACAAGCCGGACAGCCCCCACCAGCTGCTGAAAGCGACCAGCGCCAGCTATCTCTTCGCGATTGCCCGCAACGACGATGCCCGCGCGCCCGGTGACAAGGATGCGCTGCGCGAGGCTGCGAAAGCCGCAGGTCGTCCGGCCGAAGTGGAAGTCTACCCCGCCGATCATGGCTGGTGCACGGTCGATTCGCCGGTATTCGACAAGGTCCAGGCCGATCGCGCCTGGGAGCGGATGCTGGCCTTGTTCAGGACGCTTTAGTCGCCTGCCCTATTCTGCGGTCGGGACCTGCTTCTTCAGCTTCACCAGGGTGACCATCTCGTCATAGAGCTCGATCATGTGGCTGGCATGCCACTGGTCGAGCACGCAGCGGACCCGCCCGAAGAAGGCTGGCACGTCTTCAAGCAGGAAGGACCGGCGGCCGCCTTCGGTGCGGCTTTCCGGGGCCTCGATCTCGATACCTTGGCCGCGCAGGTAGGAAACGGTCTCGTCGATGTGCTGGGCGAGCGCGATCTTGCGCAGCTCGTTGCTGCCGCTGCGGGCGTGGCCCAGCTCTTTCTTGGCCTTGGCCATCAGGTCATCGATGTACTGCGAAACGCGATACATATTCTCGCGCTTGAGCGCGATCATCTTGTCGACATAGTCCTGCTGGACGTGCAGGCGGGCGGTGTCCGGATGCTCCGAACCCCAGAAGGCCTGCCCGAAATCCATTGGCTTGTGCTGGATTATGTCCTTGTCCGTTACTCGCGACGGAGCCGAGTATAGGGGAATGTGGTTACGGGCGGGTTAAGCACGGCCAGTTGCCGGATCGACAGATTGCCCCCATATCCTTGCCGCAAGGAGTACGTCGCATGGCAGACAAGCTGAACCTGACCGAGGCCGAATGGCTCGAAAAGCTGGGGCCGGAGCGCTATCACATCCTGCGCCAGGCCGGCACGGAGCGGCCCTTTACCGGGAAGTACGAACGCAACAAGGACCCGGGCACCTATGTTTGCGGCGGCTGCGGTGCCCCCCTGTTCGCTTCGGACGAGAAATTCGATTCCGGCTGCGGCTGGCCCAGCTATACCGCCCCGCTTCCCGCGGCGCCGATCGACGAACTGGTCGATACCAGTCACGGTATGATTCGCACCGAAGTGCGCTGTGCGCGGTGCGATGGGCACCTGGGCCACGTTTTCCCGGATGGTCCGGCGCCCACAGGCCTGCGCTATTGCATCAACAGCGCCAGCTTGGATTTCGAGCCGAAGGAATAGCCACAGGTTCTGCACTAAATCTGCGATTCACCGCAGGTTACAATTCGCCTATGCAGAACGGGATCGGGCCGCCGCTGGCCTTCTGGAGGGATTAGCAGACCGCAATGGCGCGCAAGGATGGGAAGGGGCGCAGCGCGCCCTTCAGCGAAGAGCCGACCGGTTTCCGGAAGTTTGTCCGCAGGCTGTTGGTCTGGGGCGCGGCGCTGGCCGTGGTCGGCTTGCTGGCCTTGGCCGTGGCCGTGGGGCTGACCGCGCGGTCGCTGCCAGCCTATGCGGAGCTCAAGGATAGCCAGGTTGGCCAGACGATCCTGGTCCGCGCCCGCGACGGAACCGAGCTGGTCTCGATCGGCCCCAGCTATGGCCGCTGGCTGAAGCACGACGAAATTCCAGAGATAATGCGGACGGCGATGGTCTCGGTCGAAGATCGCCGCTTCCGCTCGCACCCCGGGGTCGATCCGATCGGCCTGGTCCGCGCCGGTTACATGGCCATGGTGACCGGTAAGGGGCTGCGCGCTACCTCGACGATCACCCAGCAGCTTGCCCGCACCGTCTTCCTTAACAACAGCCGCAGCTATACCCGCAAGCTGCGCGAGGCGGTGCTGGCGCTGGCGCTGGAGTGGAAATTCTCGAAAGACCAGATCCTCGAGCTCTATCTCAACAAGGTCTACTTCGGAGGCGGCGCCTATGGGGTCGATGCCGCCAGCCGCAAGTTCTTCGGCCATCCGGGGACCGAGATCACACTGCCCGAGGCAGCGATCATCGCCGGGCTGGTCAAGGCGCCGTCGCACTATTCTCCCACCGCCGATGCCGAAGCAGCGATTGGCCGCGCCAAGGTCGTACTGTCGGTGATGGAGGACAATGGCGATGTGACCCCGGCCCAGGCCGCTGCGGTCGATTTTGCGGCAATCAAGTTCGCGGCTGAAAAGAACCAGAACTCGGTACGCTATTTCACCGATTGGGCGCTGCCGCAGCTTGACCTGCTGCTGCCTGACAATACCCAGCCGATCGAGGTCTGGACCACGCTCGATCCCAAGATGCAGGCCGCCGCAACCAAGGCGATCGAGACCAATACTCCCAAGGGCGCCCAGGGCGCGCTGGTCAGCTTGGACCGTGACGGGGCCGTGCTGGCGATGGTCGGGGGGACGGACTACGTCACCTCCAACTATAACCGCGCGGTCAATGCCGTGCGCCAGCCGGGTTCGGCCTGGAAGCTGTTCGTCTATCTGGCCGCGCTGGAAGCGGGCTATACCCCGAATGACCGGGTGGTGGACGAACCCGTGACGATCGACGGCTGGAGCCCGCGCAATTCGGGCGGGACCTTTGCCGGTGAAATCGATGTACGCACTGCCTTCGCCTATTCAAAGAACACGGTCGCGGCGCAGCTGGGCAACGAAGTGGGCTTCAGCGCTGTCGCCGGGATCGCCCGCCGCTTTGGCATTTCCACCCCGATCTCGACTGTGCCGTCGATGGTGCTGGGCACCAACGATGTTCGCGTGATCGACATGACCCGGGCCTTTGCGGCGGTTTCGGCCAAGGGCCAGGCGGTCGATCCTTATGGAATCACCAAGGTCCAGACGGTCGATGGCAATGTCCTATACCAGCGTGAAGCCAAGGAAGGCCCGCTGCTGGTGCCGCAATATGTGGCCGCCGGGATCACCGATCTGCTGCAAAGCGCGGTCAGCATCGGGACCGGGCGCGCCGCCCAGATCGGACGGCCCGTGGCCGGCAAGACCGGCACCACCAATTCGAACAAGGATGGCTGGTTCCTGGGCTTTTCCAGCGGGATCACCACGGGCGTCTGGATGGGGCGCGACGATGCCAAGCCGGTCGGCAACCTGCTGCAGGGCGGCACTGCGCCGG
>JAJTFU010000134.1 GCA_021299075.1 Novosphingobium sp.
TGCATTTGCTAATGCCGGTCATCCGTCGTCCCGAACAGGCCCGCTAAGCCCCGACCATGAACCAGCCGTCACCCCGCCCCGCGATCGACTGGGACGCCCTGCCCCACGGCGGCGACCTCTATGGCGAGCTGCACCTGGCGGAACTGACCGCCCAGGCCGACAGCAAGAAGGCCAGCCTGTTCCCGGGCCTCGCCATCTGCGGCGTGGCGGCGGCGGCGGCAGCCTGGCTGTCAGAGCACTATGGCTTCCCGATCATCCTGCTGGGCCTGCTGATCGGCCTCTCGCTCAACTTCATCGCGCGCGAGCCGCGCTCGCACCCGGGGCTCGACTTTGCCTCGCGCACCTGCCTGCGGGTCGGAATCGTGGTGCTGGGGCTGCAGGTGACGATCGAACAGATCACCGCGCTGGGCGCTGCGCCATTCCTTGCGCTGCTGGTGGTCATGGCGACGACCTTCTTTGCGGGGATCGCCGGTGCGCGCTTTGCCACACAGTCCAAGTACGCCGGGATGCTGGCCGGCGGTTCGACCGCGATCTGCGGGGCCAGCGCCGCACTCGCGCTCTACGGCGTGATCGGCAAGGAGCGGCTCAGCCAGGCGCAGTTCGCGCTGACCCTGGTCGGGGTGAGCCTCGCCAGCGCCTTTGCCATGTCGGTCTATCCGGTACTGGCGGCGGAACTGAACCTGACTGACCAGCAGGCCGGCTTCCTGATCGGTGCCTCAATCCACGATGTCGCCCAGGCGATCGGCGGCGGCTATGCCTTTTCCGACGCAGCGGGTTCCTATGCCACGATCGTAAAGCTGGCGCGTGTAGCCCTGCTCGCCCCGATTGTCGTGCTGGTCAGCCTGATGCTGCGCGGCGGCACGACCGGCGGCGTTGCCCAGCCAGTGTGGAAACGCCTCGCCCTGCCGTGGTTCATCACCGCCTTCCTGGCGACGGTCGTGCTCAACAGTGTGGTGACCGTCCCGCAGGTAGTCAGTCACTATGCCCTGATCACCTCCAAGGGCCTGCTGCTGCTGGCGGTCACCGCCACCGCGATGCGCAGCCGGATGGACCTGCTGCTCGAAATGGGTTGGCGCGCGACGATCCCGGTGATCACCGCCACCCTTGCCAGCTTCGCCACTGCCCTGGGTTTTGCGGTGCTGCTGCTCTAACCCGGCTGCTCGATCACCTGGATCGAGACGTCAGCCAGCCCCTCGCGCAGCTTCTTGACCTCGGCATATTCGGGCGAGTTCCAGAAGGCCATGATCGCGGCCTTGTCGGGCCATTCGGAGATCACCACCGAGGCACCCGGCCAGCCCTCGCCCTCCAGCACTTCGGCGCCGGGGGCGCGGACGATGTACTTGCCCCCGAACTGGCCGATCAGATTGGCCGCCGCTGGCCCATAGCCGCTGATGAACTTCTCGCGGTCGTGGATCCGGGCAGTAACGATCATCCAAGCGGTCATGGTTTGGCTCCATAGCTGGCAGGCATGGCAAAGGTGGCAGGATCGATCGGCTGGCCGACCACGGCCTTGTCCCAATAGACCGTGTTCTGCCGCACGCCGTTGTAGAACAGCGTGACGCTGCGCGCCTGCAACCAGCGCGGGCTGTGGAAGAACACGAAATCGTCATAGACCCGCTCGTGCCAGCCGCGGGGCGTGGCAAAGCCCATGTAGCGGATGTAGCGGCTCCTGGCGTCGATCCCGAACAGCGTGGCCTGCCCGGACGGGTCGACAATCCGCACCATGTCGAGCGCGTGGCCATCCACCGTCCGGTCCGGCGCCCGCTCCAGCTTGAAGCCCTGCTTCAGCGCCATGCGGATGATCCCGAAGCCGAAGTTGGCGGCCCAATAGGCATCGGCCTCAGCCTTGGGCACCACGCCCTTTTCGTTCCACGTCGTCTCGCCATCATAGCCAACATCGAACAGCAGCTTGCCGCCTGAGCGAGCGGTGATCCGCACCTTGCCTTCTGGCCCGTGGGCCACGGTGCGGTCCGGATCGAGCACCCGCCACATCACATAGCTTTCGGCGCTGCGAACCACACCGGGCTGATTGGGCGCATAGAACTCCGCCCGCCCTTCGAGCCGCAGGGTGGCCGGACTGAGCCAGGTCTCACCCCCGGCCACTTCAGCGGCTTCGGCAATAATCATCCGCGCGTCGGGCAGCGGTGTTTCGGCCGCGACGGGCATAGCTGCCAGCAAGGCGGCGGCAATCACGGTAAAGCGCATGACAGGTCCTTCGGCTGCCAAGGACTATGGATTTGTCCGGACATCTTTGCAATGCTGCGCGCCTGATCCCCTTAGGAGCGCTGCGATGATCCGAACCCTGTTATGTGCCCTAGCGCTGGCGCTGCTGCCATCCGCTGCCCTGGCCCGCGACCAGAAGGCCGAAATTGCCGCGCAGGGGGACCTGTGGAACGCGGCCTATTCGGCCGGGGACTGGGCGGCCCTGCGCAAGCTCTACACCGATGACGCCTGGCTGATGACCGACAAGGCTCCGGCTGCGAAGGGCGCCGACGCGATCATCGCCTACCTGCGCCGGTTCAAGGATCAGGGTGCCACCGTCGCCTTCCGCTTCGAGCCCGAGGACATCGTGATCGAGGGCAAGTTGGGGATCCTTGTTGCCAAGTACTGGATGACCGCCCAGCTCCCCGGCAAACCCGCCATCAGGAGCGCCGGCCGCTCGATGCTGATCTACAAGCGCAAGGGCAAAGGGTGGCTGCTGTGGCGCGACATGGACAACACCACGCCTGACGTGAAGGCCGAATAAGCCAAGCGACCTAGCCCACGATCCGTCTTGTGCGCGGCGCGAACTTGCGCTTTGGCGCGCTGCAGGGGTGCGCCCGGCGATTCCGTTGTGCGCCAGTCAATAACGGAGAGTGCCTGAATGACGTTTCGCTTGTTTGCCGCCGGTGCATCGCTGCTTGCCCTGGCCGCCCCGGCCGTTGCCGACGAAGGCATGTGGTTGCCGAGCCAGATGGCCGAAATCGCCGCCAAGATGAAGGAAGCCGGCGCACAGGTCCCGCCCGAACAGCTGGCCGACCTGACCAAGGCACCGATGAACGCGATCGTTTCGCTGGGCGGCTGCTCGGCCTCGTTCGTTTCGCCGCAGGGGCTGGTCGTTTCGAACCACCACTGCGTCTATGGGTCGATCCAGTACAATTCTAAGCCGGGCCAGGATTACCTGACCGATGGCTTCCTGGCCAAGGACAAGGGCGCCGAAGTGCCCGCCGCGCCCGGCACCCGGATCTACGTGATCGAAGACCTGCGCAACGTCACTGTCGACATGCTCAAGGGCCTGAAGCCCAAGATGACCGGACGCCAGCGCTTTGACCGGATGGATGCCAACCGCAAGGCGCTGATCGCCGCGTGCGAAAAGCAGCCCAACCGCCGCTGCGACGTGCGCAGCTATTTCGGTGGAGAGCGCTATTTCCTGCAGCAGCAGCTTGAGATCAAGGACGTCCGCCTGGTCTATGCCCCCGCAGGCGGGATCGGCAATTTCGGCGGTGAGACCGACAACTGGCAGTGGCCGCGCCACACCGGCGATTTCGGCTTCTACCGTGCCTATGTCGGCCCCGATGGCAGCTCGGCCAGCTATTCGAAGGACAATGTCCCCTACCAGCCCAAGTCCTGGCTGACGATCGCCAAGGACGGGCTGAAGGACGGCGATTTCGCTGGCAACCCGGCCGCCGAAATCAAGTATGCCAACAGCGTCAAGGGCGCGGACAACACCAAGAAAAACCTGCTGGGCCAGATGGCCGGAGCCGATGCGATCCGGCTGATCGAGGTGAAGGACGAAGAGGAGAAGGCCTTCCGCGCCTGGGTAGCCGCCGATGCCAAGCGTCAGGCGACCTATGGTCCGGCGCTCGCCAAGCTCGACGCCCTCCTCGCCGCACAGGACAAGCGTGCGGTGAACGACATCCGCATGGGCCAACTCGGCCGCGCCCAACTGCTGTCAGCTGCGACCACACTGTACCGCTGGGCCAAGGAGCGCGAAAAGCCCGACGCCCTGCGCGAAGCTGGCTTCCAGGACCGCGACCGCACCCCGCGCAGCGAAGGCCTGAAGCAGATCGAACGCCGGTTTGATGCCGGGGTCGATCGCCAGATCATGGAATGGGCCCTGACCCATTACCGCGCCGTCCCGGCCGGTGAACGCAACGATGCCCTGCTGGCCAAGCTCGAAGCGATCGGCCTCGACAAGCTCTATGGCGAGACCAAGCTGGCCGACACGGCCACGCGCCTCGCCTGGCTCGACAAGCCGGCGGCCGAGTTCGAAGCCTCGAGCGATCCCTTCATCCAGCTGGCGGTCGCCGCCTATCCCTACAGCCAGAAGCGGCTCGACGAGGACAAGGACGAAGGAGGCCGGCTGAACGAAGTCCAGCGCACGGTCATGGCCGGGCGGATGGCCTTCACGCGCGAACAGGGCAAGCCGGTCTATCCCGATGCCAACTCCTCGCTGCGGATCACTTACGGCCACGTCACGGGCCGCAAGCAGGATGGCGTGACTTGGAGCGCTTTCACCACCGCCGAAGGCATGGCCGCCAAGCACACCGGCAAGGGTGAATTCGATGCGCCGGACAAGGCAATCGAACTGGTCAAGGCCAAGGACTATGGCAACTACGTCACGCCCGAACTGGGCACGCTGCCGGTCAACTACCTGACCACGGTCGACATCACCGGCGGCAATTCGGGCTCGGCCACGCTCAACGCCAAGGGCGAACTGGTTGGCCTGGCCTTTGACGGCACGCTGGACGGGGTGATCTCTGACTGGCGCTTCAACCCGGCGATCAACCGCACCATCCATGTCGACCACCGCTACATGCTGTGGGTCATGGAAAAGGTCGACGGGACGACCAACCTGCTCAAGGAAATGGGCGTCAAGTAATGGACCTGCTTCCCCCTTCCGCTTGCGGGAGGGGGAGGCCCTAAGCTCAAAACTTACACCCGTTCGTCCTGAGCTTGTCGAAGGACCGTCCTTCTTCCTGCCCAACGCGCTTGGCCCGCAAGAAAAAAGCAGCCCTTCGACATGCTCAGGGCGAGCGGGCATTGGGGTACTGTGGGGAGAATAGCTCGCCCTACTTCTTCCAGGCCGCCCCGCCCACGCTGGTGCCCGCCACGGCAGCAAAGGCTGCGACGTGGATCTGGCTCCACAGCCCCGCCCCGGCATAGGGATCCTGATCGAGGAAGGCGCGGGCATCGGCATCATCCGCCGCCTCGACCACCAGCATCGAACCGATGGTCTGCCCCTCCGCATTCTTGAGCGGACCGGCGACGAAGTAGCGATCGATATTGGCCTCGACATGGGCGAGGTGCGCTCCGATCAGCCCCGGCCGGATTTCTGCACCCTCCGGTCCATCAATCGCGTGAATGCAATAGAGCGCCATTATCCCACCTCCACCAGTTCGATCAGTTCGCCGGCATAGCCCAGGCAGGTGCCCGCGCGGCGGCCTTCATAGAGCGGCCCATCGCGCACGACCGGCGGCGTGATCCAGTCCACCCGGCAGGCATCCAGATCGCGCATCGCCAGCGTCACCAGCGCATTGCCCGGCGGCAGCATGCCGGGATGGCGGGCACGCGGCCGGGCCTGCTCAGGGTAATCGTCCACCTCGACAATCGGCATCCGCTCGGCCTGGACCATGGTCAGCGCGGTGATGGTGTCAGGCGGCAGGCCGAATGCGTCATTGATCATGGCATAGGGCAATTCGAAGGTATCGACCGGCTCCAGCCCCAGCCGCTCCTGGTACCAGCGGCAAGATTCCGCCCGGCTCGGCGTGCCGAGGATGACGATGAAGATCCGGTCGGTGATCGACTGGGCGCGCGGCAGATCAACGTTCGCCATGTCGTTGAAGACCTGGTTCAGGTAAACCATCTCGCGCCCGGTGCCGAGCACCTGCATCGGGATGAAGGCATCCATCCCCGGCAGCTCGCGCGGTTCGCCTACGATAGTGAACCCGCTGCCCTTGAGCCTGTCGGGCCAGCCGAACACGTCTTCGACCGTGCACTCGAAGGCGCCCCAGCCGAAGGTGGTTGTGGGCTTGAACTCGGGATGGTCGGGCTGCTCGACCAGCCGGAACCAGCACGGGTTGCCGCTTTTGGGCCGCAGCACGGCATGGCGCGCGCCGGCGCTGGCCGGACAGCCCCAGCTGGCCGCGAGGTCCGCCGGCAGCGGGCCTTCGTGAACCAGATCAAGCTTCAGCACGCCCTGATAATCGGCCAGCGCAGCGGACACGTCCGGCACCACCGAGAGCCCGCCCATGATCGTTCCGTGGGGAATGGCCATCACTTGAACTCCGGCTTGCGCTTGGCGACGAAGGCGCTGGTCCCTTCGAGGAAATCCGGCCCGGTGAAGGCCTGCGCGAACACTTCCAGCGTCTCCGCATCGTCATCGGCCTGGCCATCGAGCACGCGGCGGACAAAGCGCTTCATGCCGCTGGTCGAATGGAGCGAATTGGCGGCGATCACGTCTTCGAGATGGCCGGGGCTATCGGCGATCTCATCGACCAGCCCGATCCGCAGCGCTTCATGCGCATCCAGCAGCATGCCGGTGTAGAGCATGCGCTTGGCCTGCCCCGGCCCGACCAGATCGACCAGCAGCTTGGTGTCATGCAGCGGATAGACCAGCCCGAGCTTGGCCGGGGTGATCCCCAGCCGCGCGCGCGGGGTGGCGACACGGATGTCGGCCGCTAGCGCAATCCCGCAGCCGCCGCCGACGCAATCACCGTCGACAAAGGCGATCACCGGCTTATCCGCGCGGGCCAGCACGTGCTGGGCGCGGTTGATCGCGGCCTGGTTGGCCGCGCGCCACTGGGCATCGTCCTTGTTGGCGAGCAGCTCGGCAATATCCGCCCCGGCGCAGAACACGCCGGGATGGGCGGATTCGACCGTCAGCACCCGCACTGCCGGATCGGCCATGGCCTGCAACACCAATTCGGGAAGCTGCTCCCACATCGCCTGGTTGAAGGCGTTGCGCCTGTCGGCCCGATCGATGAACAGCCGGGCAACGTGCTCGCCGGTGGTGAGGCGCAGCGTCATGCCGGCACCGTCTGGGCAAAGTGATCGGCAATCGCCTTGCGCGTCGTCACCCAGACCCCGTCGTGCTGGCGGACGTGGCGGAAGAACTCCTCCAGCGCCCAGATCCGCCCCGGCCGGCCGATGATCCGCAGATGCAGCCCCAGACTCATCATCTTGGGATTGCCTTCCAGTCCTTCGCGGTAGACCTGATCGAAGTTGCGGATCGCATAGGCCAGCCACTGTTCCGGGGTCATGGCGGGATCGGTCCACATCTTCATGTCGTTGTTGGTGATAGGAGAAGCCCTCCTCGATCAGCAGGCGGCGGGTGTTGTCGGTCAGCATATAGCGCGACAGCCAGCCATGCGGGCGCACGCCGCAGGTCTGCTCGATGCTGGTCACGGCCTTGCGGATGAACTCGCGCTCCTGCTCCTCGTTCAGGCGGAACTGGTGGACCCAGCGCCAGCCGTGGCTGACCGGCTCGTGGCCCAGCTCGACAATCGCCTCGGCAATCTCGGGATGGTTCTCGAGGGACAGGGCGGCAACCGTCCAGCTCGCCATGATGTCGAAAGCTTTCAGCAGCTTGACCACGCGCGGCGCACCGGCCTTGATCCCGTAAAGGTAGTTGCTCTCATTCGCATAGTTGCGGATCGGGGCCTTGATGAAGATGCCCAGCTCGTCGACCGGCTCCATCCCCTTGTCACCGCGGGCAATGGTCTGCTCGCTGCCTTCCTCGACATTGACCACGACCGACAGCGCCATCTTAGCGCCGCCGGGCAGGTCCATCCGTTCCTCACGCATCAATGCATCTCCTCGCCGCCCGAGACGTTGAGCGCCTCGCCGGTGACGTAAAAGGCGTCGTCGCTGGCAAGCCAGGCACAGGCGGCGGCCGTATCGCTGGGCAGGCCCGGACGGCCCATCGGGTTCTTGGCGGCCATGTTCTTGAGATAGGCCTCGACCGTGTCGAAACCGAGCAGCTTGGAGAAATACTCGTTCTGCTGCGCGCCAAGGCCGGTGGTGACATGGTTCGGGCAGACCGCGTTGACGGTGATCCCGTGCGCACCCAGCTCAACCGCCGTCGCACGGGTCAAGCCAACCATGCCATGCTTGGAGCTGACATAGGCCGGCAGGTGCGGGAAGCCGGTCTTGGCCGCCTGGCTGGCGATGTTGATGATCCGCCCGCCTTTCCCGCCGGCAATCATCGCCTTGGCTGCTGCCTGGGTGCAATAGAACGCGCCCGACAGGTTGACAGCGATCACGGTCGCCCAGTCCTTTGGATCGACCTCCAGCATCGGCTTCATCATGAATCCGATCCCGGCATTGTTGACGAAAACATCGACCGAGCCCAGCGCCGCGACCGCCTGATCGACCAGCGCCTGGCACTGGGCCGGGTCGGACACGTCGCAGGCAATCGTCGCGACCTTTACCCCGCGCCCGCGCAGGTCTTCGGCCGCGCCCTCGGCCTCGGCATCGATCCGCAGGTCCGAGACAACGCAGTTCGCGCCCTCATCGGCAAAGCGGCGCAGGATGCCCTGGCCCAGGCCCTTTTCCTTGCCCGAGCCTGTGACGACGATGGTCTTGCCCGCGAACCGGCCCATTTTCAGAGGTCCTCGGTCAGGATGAAGGTCGGGTTGTCGGTGAATTCGCCAAACCCGGCGGCGACCTTCTGGAATTCGGGATCGGAGACAGCGGCCATGCCGTGAATGTCGATCACCTCGATATAGTCATAGGGCGGCTTGGCATCCGAACCGAACAGGCCGGTGGC
The DNA here is from genome assembly GCA_021299075.1 of Novosphingobium sp. Taxonomy (GTDB): domain Bacteria; phylum Pseudomonadota; class Alphaproteobacteria; order Sphingomonadales; family Sphingomonadaceae; genus Novosphingobium. The sequence goes on from JAJTFU010000134.1 coordinate 8,750, forward strand.
GCGGTGGACGGTGAAGCCGCGGACCGAGCCCAGCGCATTGACGCCGGGAATGTCGGTCCCCCGCGCCCAGGCTTCATAGGCTTCGCGGCTGGCGCCTTCTTTCAAGTTGAACAGGCAGACGATGCGCATGGTTTCTCTCCCTTCAGATGCCGGATTGTGGCGGACGGCGGTAAGCTTGCAACTGGTTATCTAGCTGGCGGGCCAGCGCGATCAGCCCCGGCTCGCTTCCCGGCGGGCCGACCAGCTGGACGCTGACCGGCAGGCCATCCTCGCTCCACCCCGACGGCAGCGCCAGCGCGGGCAGCCCGGCGACGTTGGCCAGGCAGGTGAAGTCCGCCTGGTTGGACGGGGCGCGGGTGCCGTGGGGAAAAGCCACTTGCGGCGCGGTCGGCATGATCAGGACGCCGTCGCTGCCCAGCGCCTCGCGCAAGGCGGTGCGGGTGCGGGCCAGCACTGCTGGGCGCTGCTCCATCCCGGCGGTAATCTTGAGGATGAACTTGAGCTCGTCGGACAGGCCGGGATTGTCCTCGCGGTATTCGGTGTCGAGATCGGCGATCAGCCACTGCCCGGCGCTGACCAGGCCAGCCATGCGGATATCGGTCAGGCTGTCGGGCAGGTCGAGCGTTTCCGGGGTCAGCGGCAGGGCGCGGAGCGCGGCTTCGAAGCCGGCCGTAACGGCAGGCTGAACCTCAACTTCACCTTGGCGACCCAGCACGAAGGCGCGCTTGAAACTGACCGCATGGCCCGGATCGCTCGCCAGAATCGGCCAGGCCTGTTCCAGCACATCAAGACTGGCCGCGAGCGGACCGATGCAGTCGAGTGCCGGCTCCAGAAAGGCCAGCCCATCGCTGCTGACCGCGCCCTCGGTCGGCTTCAGGCCATAGACCCCGCAATAGGCCGCCGGGATGCGAACCGAACCCATAGTATCGGTGCCGAGTGCCAGGTCGCACAGCCCCGCCGCCACCGCCGCGCCGCTGCCGCCGGACGAGCCGCCGGGGGTATAGTCATGCCGGTGCGGATTGTGCGTGCGGCCATAGAAGGCATTGTCGGTATGAGCCCCCAGTGCTGCCTCGTGCATGTTGACGGTACCCAGGATCGCCGCTCCGGCCGTGCGCAAGCGGGTGACCACTTCGGCATCGCGGCTGGCGATCCGGTCACGATAGAGGCCCATTCCGCCGGTCCAGGGCAGGCCCTTGACCATGATGTTGGACTTCACCCCCACGGTCAGCCCCGCGAGCGGCCCCTCGCCGCCGTGGGCGTCAGGATCGAGATCGACGAAGGCGCCCCAGCGATCGTGCATCACACACCGCGCTCGTCGATCAGGCGGATCGGTTTCTGGCGGGTGTCGATCTGGGTCGCGGCGGCCGTCTCGCCCGGCGCGCAGAGCTGGACCGCCACTTCGACGCCAAGGCCCCGGCGCAGGACTTCGGCCAGTTCGCCGGCATTGCTGCCACCGCGGCTTTCGATCGTGACCACCATGTCGTCACGATGGGTCGCGACATCGCGGCGCAGGTGGCAGACATATTCGCCGGTCAGGTCAGGCCGGTTCTCAATCAGCGCGGCGATGGCGTGGGGGAACAGGTTGATGCCGCGCAGCTTGACCATGTTGTCGCTGCGGCCCTTGAACCCGGCAATCCGCTTGAAGCCCAGCTCGCCCCGCCCATCCAGCTCATGCGTGATATCGTGGGTGTTGAAGCGAATGCATGGGGCGATGTCGTCCTTGAACAGGCAGGTGACGACCATGTCCCCGGTCTCGCCCCTGGCCACCGGCGTGCCACTCTCGATATCGAGGAGTTCGAGGTACTGCGCATCTTCCCAGACATATAGTCCGTCGCGGTCCGGCCCCTCGCCGGCGATCGAGCCGGTATCGCCCACCCCGTACCAGTCATAGGCCTTGGCGCCGTGCCAGGCCGCCTCGGTCGCGGCGCGGTCTTCGGTGCCAAGATGGCCGATGATCATGCGTAGCTTGATCCGGTCAAAAAGTTTCTCTGCTTCAGCGACTTCGGCCAGCTTCCTGATGTAATCGACGAAGCCGACCATCACCGTCACGCCAAAGTCCGCCAGCAGGTTGACCTGGTTGACCGAGCGGGTTTCGATCCCGGTTCCGGCCGAAAGGAACAGCGAATTGGTGAAGTGGGTCACCGCCTCGCGGATATAGTGCCCGCCGTTGATCATGCCGTGGCCATAGACCGAATGGACTACATCTTCGGGCTTCAGCCCCATCCAGCGGTACATCCGCCCGACCAGCAGGTTGGTCACCTCGCGCCCCTTGGGCCCGAACATCAGCGGTTGTGGGCGTCCGGTGGTGCCGCTGGTGGTGTGAAACACGACCGGCGTATCGCCACGCCCGTCGAAATCACCATAGGGCGGGTGCGCGTTGACCGAGGCCATCAGGTCGGTCTTGTCATAGACCGGCAGCTTGGTGATGTCGGCCAGCCCGGTGATGTCACCGGGCTCGATCCCCTGCGCGCCCCACAGCCGCTGGTAAAACGGGATCTGCCAGCCGCGCTGCATCAGCCGTCGGAACTGGGCATCCTGGATCGCGAAGATCTCGTCGCGGCTGATATTGCGATAGCGCGCGGTAAAGGCATCCCCGACCGGGTAATCGGCCAGCATTTGCTTGATGTCGAAGGCTTCAAAGTAAGTCGGGAAGCTCATGTCGGGTCCGTGAAATAGGTCAGGGGATCAGAAAACAGGCGCGCGTCGTGCCCGGCGGGCGCGAGCTCGCGGGCGAAGTCTAGCTTGGCTTGCGTTTGGTCAGGCGAGAGCGGTGCATCGGGGCTGCCCAGCGTGTGCGGCACGGCGATGATCTGCGTGGTGCCGCCCGCCGTGACGCGCAGCTCCTGCGGGAACAGGGCGTTGGGATCGGCATTGCCGTCCGCCACCAGCGCGACCTTGCCGGCCAGCGCCGCGAGCGCCGGATCGGCGAAGTTTTCCGCCGTGAAGCGGCGCGGGTCGATCCGTCCGTCAGTCAGCATCAGTGCCGCCAGGAACGGCAGGCAGAGCCTCGCATAGGCCGGGGTCATATCAGGCTTGTAAGGCCGCCCGACCAGACGGTGAATCAGCGGCGGGCAGGCCAGTTCGATCCGCTCGACGCTCTGCCCTGCCAAGGCCTGCAAGGCCCCCAGCGCGGCATGACTGGCGCGGCCCGACGGGAACGGCTTGGTGCTGATCTCGGCAATCCGCCAGATCTGCCCCAGATCGCGCGTGTAGCGCGACAGGTCGCCCTGATCGATCAGCTTGAAATACCCGAACGGCCCCTCCAGCGGATCGAGCGGCGCGGTAAAGCCGGCTTTGGCCAGGTCGCTGGCAGTCACCGCCGCGCGGGCGGCATTGGCGATCTGGAACGGCAGGGTGATCGAGCCTTCGACGTGCGCCTGCATCGTCCCGGCTGCGCTCGAATAGGCGAGACCCAGCGCATGCTCCAGCGGCGCGCCATCAATCCGCGCTACGGCCAGCGCCGCGCCGATTACGCCGGCGGTAGCCGGGCGGAAGAAGCTGAGCGCCGAGTCCGCGGCAATGCCAAGGCCCGAAGCGACATCGACGCCGATGGCGAGCGCCACCAGCGCATCCTCGGGATCGCAGCCGCCCTTGCGGTCAATCGCGGCACCCAACGCCGCAGTCACCACGCTCATGGCGTGAACCACGGCCGGTTCGTGGACCGCGTCCCATTCCAGGCAGTGAATGCGATAGCCATTGACGAAGGCCGCGCCCGGCGCCGGCAGGCGTTCGGCTGTGCCGATCAGGCGGGCATCGGTGCAGCTGCCCATCGCCCGCGCCGCCGCCAGGATGGCTTCGGCCCCCGGCGCGGTCGTTCCCGCCGCACCAACCGCCAGCGTATCGCCCAGCAACCGCACGGCATCAGCGCGGACAGCTTCGGGCATGTGGTGCCTACCGCCGGCAAAGGCAAGGAGATCCGCGGTCGCGCTCATCCCAGCCAGTCCTCGAGCATGTCGCTGATCGCCGCCGCGTCATCGCCTTCCAGTGCCAAGGCACAGGCCCGCTCAGCCTCGTCCGGCGTCAGCCCGGCCCAGGCGGCGAGCGTGTGCATTTTCTGCCTGATCACCGCCTCATCGACCGGCCGCTCCGGATCGCCGCGGGTGTCGATCAGTTCCACGCCATTCACACGCGCTCCGAAATGTGCCGGGTAACGCGCTGTAATTGCTTTGTCTTCCGAAACCGAAACCTGTGCCCGCAGCGGGGCCAGTTCGGCAATCGCCTCGAGCGTAAAATCTTCCGGCTTCGCCCCGCGTCCGCTGGCAATCACCGCCACAGCGTGCTGCAGGCTGAACTTGGCATCAACCTCGGTCACCGGGTTTGGCCGGTCGCAGAAGGCGATGGCATCGGCATAGGTCTCGACCCGGAACGGCGCGGTAAGCTTGCCTTGCGCGCGCAATTCCAGCGCGCAGTCGATCACCGGATGGGCATGACGGCAGGCGGCCCAGGGCTTAAAGCTGACCTCGTGGATGCTCCAGCCCTCGCCCAGTTCCAGCGGCTTGGGCGCAACGCAGGTTGCCGCGTAGAGCCCCTGCTGCCCCTCCAGTACGGAGGCCGTGCCGGTCAATCCGCGCGCGGCCATATAGGCAGCGAAATAGCCGTTGCTGCCAGCCATGGCGACGTGCCACTGCTTGGTCATCCCGGCTTCGTGCCGCATCTGCCACAGCCCGCCAGTGGTCGACCCGGCATTGCTGAGCGCAGCGAGCATCTGCCCTTCGTCCAGCCCCAGTACCGATCCCGCCGCCGCAGCTGCACCGAACGGGCCGGCGGTCGCGGTGTTGTGATAGTGGGCATAATGCTTTGCGTCGAAGCTGGCGCCGATCGCGATCATCGCCTGGTACCCGCACACCGCGCCATCGAGCACGGCATCCAGATCGGCATCGACATCGCCGGCGGCTTCCAACGCCGCAGCCCAGATCACTGGCCCCGGGTGAAGCAGTGCGGTGCGGTGGACGTCGTCCATCTCCAGCACCCCGCCCAGCCAACCGGCCCGGCGCGCGCCGCCCAAGTCGGCCCGATACAGCACCTTGGCCACTTGCGCCTGCCGCGCCCCCGCGACACAGGCCAGCCAATCCAGCAGGTGCAGCCGCGCACGCGCCCTATCGCTTTCCGTGATCGGGCGCGCTAGTGTCCGGACAAGTTGGACCAGCAGGGGCTCGCTCATGGGCGCCCCCGTGGAGCCGATGGGAGCAAGGATTGAAGGCCAGCATGACCATTCCGCGTGAGCGTGAAGCCCCCCGCTATCTGCAAGTTGCCGGGGAACTGCGCGCCGAAATCCTCTCCGGCAAGTTTTCTGCGCGCGATCAGTTTCCGACCGAGAGCGACCTGTGCCAGCGCTATGGCGTGTCGCGCTTTACCATTCGCGAGGCGCTGCGCCGGCTGCAGAACGAACACCAGCGGCGCCTGGACCTGCTTCCGCGGCGTGCGCAGTCCGCAGCTCGACGGCCAGCCGATTGCCGCGACCGATGCCTATTTCCACGAAAGCGTCGATGCCGCCGTGGCCAAGCTGGACCTGGGCGCGGGCACGCTGTTCAGCCAGATCGAGCAGCTCGCGGGCGTCAGCGTCGGCAAGGTTACCCAGGATATCCAGGCGGTGGCCGCCAGCGCCGATATTGCCAAGGCGCTGGATCTGAAGCGTGGCAGCCCGGTGCTGCGGATTCTGCGCTGCTATATCGATCCCAAGGGCCGCGTTTTTGAAATCTCGGTCAGCCACCACCCGGGCGATCGCTTCGCCTACTCGATGCATATCGACGTCGACGGCTGAGCGCGGCGGGACAGGCATGGCCTAGCCCTCGCCCAGTTCGGGCACAGGGCCGGGTTGCCACGGCGCTTCATTGGCAAAGCGGATCGGCGGGGCGATATGGTGGCGCCCGTCAGCCTCAACCAGCAAGCCGCGCTGGGCGACATGCGGCTCGTCCAGCGCCTCGCGGAAATCGAGCACGGGGGCGAAAGCCACGTCCTTGTCGTGGAACCACTCCACCCACGCGTCGCGGGTCTTGGTAAGGAAGGTTTCGCGCAGGAACGCGATCAACGGCGCCTGGACCGGGCCGGCGTCCTGCTCGGCCAGGGCGATCAGGTCCGGCCGGCCGAGCGCGGTCAGCAGGTTGGTGGCGAACTTGATCTCGCGCCCGCCCAGCACGACGTGGCGGCCATCGCTGGTCTGATAGACTTGGTAGAAACCCGCGCCGCCGAGCGAACGCTGCTCGCTCGACTTCGGCGATGGTCCTCCGGCGATCGCGCTGCCGGCCGTATGCGCGCACCAGGGCAGCAGGCTGTCGAACATGGCGACATCGATATAGTCGCCCTCGCCCGTCTGCTGGCGCCCGATCAGCGCCATCAGCACGGCGGAGAGTGCGGTCAGCCCGGCGGCGAGATCGGCGCTGGGCGCGCCCGGCACCATTGGCGTGCCGTCCGGCCCGTCATTGACGCTCATGAACCCGGCGAGCGCCTGGACCGCCATGTCATGCGCCGGATGATGCGCCAGTTCGCCCTCCTGCCCGAAGGCGGAGATCGAGCAGTAAACGATGCGCGGATTGAGCGCGCGGACCGCCGGGTAATCGAACCCCAGCCGCTTCATCACGCCGGGTCGGAAGCCTTCGACGAACACGTCGGCCTCGGCGATCAGCGCCCGCAGGGCGGCCTTGCCTTCCTCGCTCTTGAGGTCAAGCACCCGGCTTTCCTTGCCGCGGTTGAGATTGGAAAACCAGACCGACTGGCCATTCTCGAACGGCGCCTGGCTGCGCACCGTCTCACCCCCGCGCGGCGCGATCTTGATCACTCGCGCGCCCTGATCGGCCATCATCACGGTCATGGCCGGGCCCGG
>JAJTFU010000135.1 GCA_021299075.1 Novosphingobium sp.
CCAACCTCGATCCCCGGGCCAAGGTGGAAGCGGATCGCGAAGGCGACCTTGCCGCTTTTGCCCTTGCCGCCAGCCGGCACCAGCAGGTCCTCGCCGCGCAGTTCGGTGCCCTCGTCGCGCAGGATCAGGATGCGGCGGTGGGTCAGGCCATAGCGCTGGACATAGCCATTATGGCTCGCCTCCAGCCGGGTCGCGCCCGAGAGCTTTTCCCCGGCGATGGTCCGGCGGTCGACCTCGACCTCGGAGACTCCGCCGCCAATCCGGCCATTGATCAGGACCGCGGTCGAATTGGCATCGTCGAGCACCAGGGTGGAGTGCGCCGCCGTGGCCCGCAGGCCCTGTTCAAGCCGCACCGGAATAAGGCCGCCAGCACAGGCCGAACCGCCGCAATTGACAATGATGCGCTGGCCCATGTGCGACAGCTCGAAGGCCAGGGTCGAGGCGCAGCCCGAGCGCGCGTGCTTGGCCAGCGGCGGCGGGGCGGCATCGAACTGCAGGATCGACTTCTGCGCCACAACCCGCTGGTAGCCCCACTGACGGACATCGCGCAGTGGCCGGGTGCGCACGCCCGAGGCGACGACCAGCGCCGATACGTCGGCCGCATCGACTGCCCAGCCGCCTTGCCAGGCACCCAGCGAACCATCGCCGTGGGTCAGCGTCAGCAGCGGCGGGACCAGCAGCGCCAGGATCGCCTCCAGCGCAGCGGGCGGATCGCGCCGCACCGCGCTGTAGCAGGCCCGCAGCCGCACCAGCAGCGCGATGACTTCCATCTGGCCGAGCGGGCTGCGCGAGAGGATGCCGCCATCATCACCGACCAGTTCGCCCAGCGCCTTGATCAGACCGGCCTCGCCAAACAGGCGGCGCGGCTTGCCATCGGGCAGCAGCAGCCCGGCCGCGACGATGCCGCTCCAGCCGGCCACTTCGGCCAACAGGTCCTCGGCCCGGCCGACATTCTTGTCGAGCCAGCGGGCGGTATCGTTCATCGCCGCAAGGACGCGGGCGCGCTGGGCCTTGTCATTGCCCGAAAGGATCAGCGGGGCGTGGACCAGCCAGTTGAGCTCGCGCGTGCCGGCATTGGCGACGGTCCAGGCCGGACCCTTGCCCGGGCGCGAGGGCGGGCTGGGATTGGCGGCCAGCCAGGCGGCCAGCACCCGTTCGGCCACGGGCACGATCTGCTCGCGCGGGGCCGAGGCTTCCAGATCGGCCAGCCAGGCGAAGGAATGGACCACGCGTTCCAGCGGCGGGGCCATCCGCGCGGCGCCGGCAAAGTCGATCTGGGCGATCGGCGCCTTGACCCCATGGACCAGGAAGTGCCCGGCGCGGATTGCGGTGCCGGCCATCTTCTGGCCCGGCAACGGATTGAGCACGGTGGCCAGCAGGCGCGGCTTGGCCGGCTTGCGGAACGGGGCGGCCAGCGTCGAACCCGGCACGCCCATGCGGTAGGCCAGCCGCAGCAACCGCTCGCCCGCGCCCAGCGACGGCGGCGAGAAATCGGCCAGCGTCAGCGCGCGGCCCGGCTCAACCAGCTCGCTCTGGCCCGGTGCGGCAGGCTCGACCAGCGAGTCATTGCCGTGTCCAAGCGGAATGGCAGGCGCGCCCAGCCCGTCGTCGGGGGTGGTATGATCGCGGGTCTGGCTCATCGCCTCGATCATGCCCCGCCTGCTGCCTTGAGTGCGGCGATATTGGCGGCATAGCGCTCTGGCCCGCCGCGGAAGGTTGCGGTCCCGGCCACCAGCACGTCGGCACCGGCCATGACGCACAGCCGCGCGGTTTCGATATCGACGCCGCCGTCAACCTCAAGCCGGATGTCGCGCCCGCTCTTGTCGATCGCCTTGCGCACGGCCTCGATCTTGCGGAGCTGGCTGGTGATGAAGCTCTGCCCGCCGAACCCGGGATTGACGCTCATCACCAGGACCAGGTCGATATCGTCGATCAGGTAATCGAGCATCTTGGCCGGGGTGCCGGGGTTGAGCGAGACGCCGGCCAGCTTGCCCAGCCCCTTGATCGCCTGGACCGTGCGGTGGATGTGCGGCCCGGCCTCCGGGTGGACGGTGATGATATCGGCCCCGGCCTCGGCAAAGGCGGCGAGGTAGCTGTCGACCGGACTGATCATCAGGTGAACGTTGAGCGGCTTGGCCGTGTGCGGGCGCAGCGCCTTTACCACCATCGGCCCGATCGTGATGTTGGGAACGAAATGCCCGTCCATCACGTCGACATGGATCCAGTCCGCCCCGGCGGCATCGACCGCGCGCACTTCTTCCCCCAGCCGGGCAAAATCGGCCGAGAGGATCGACGGAGAAATCAACGGTTGAGGCATGGCTGCGGCAAAGGCCTCCCTTACCCGGCGCTTACCCACCACATCTGGTAGTAACAACCGGAAGACCGGTGTTTTCCACACGGTATCTGGGCGCGGGATTAACCAGTGCGGCCGATTGACCCGCAGCGGCGCCGACGGCAGAGCACGCAGCATGGTTGCCGCCCGTTCTCCTGCCGAAGCCATGGCCGTGCTGGCGCGCGAAACCGCGTGGCATTACGGGCCCGTGCCGCACAGCCTGGCGGGGGTCCAGTTGGAGCCGGGTTATCGCTGCATTGCCGATGGTTGCTTCTTGCTGCGCTNNTTTACCAGCCGGGCGCGGGGATCACGATTGAACGGCCCGAAAATGCCGATCCGGACGAGGAGATCCTGTGGCTCAACGGCTCGGTCTATGCCGGGGTTGCCTGTCTCAACGGCTTCCTGCCGTTCCACGCCTCGGCCGTGGCGCATAACGGGCGGGTCTTTGCCTTTACCGGGCCGGGCGGCGCGGGCAAATCGACCCTGGCGGCGGGACTGGGAGCCAAGGGCTTCCCGCTGTTCTGCGATGATACCTTGCTGATCGATCTGGCCACTACCGATCGGGTCCTGGCCATGCCGGGGCACAAGCGGCTGAAGCTGCGCGAAGATGCCTTCGCCCTGACCGGAGCCACGCCGGTCCAGCCAGTCGGCGCCGATACCGGCAAGCACTATGCCCTGCCGCTGGCCGGCGATGTCGGACAGCCGCTGACGTTCGATACGCTGGTCTTCCTGGCCGAAGGACCCGAGCTGGCCTGGGAGCCGATCACCGGAGCCGAGCGCTTTGCGCGGCTTGCAGACGATCACTATACGCAGGATATCTTTGCCGAAGCTGCTCGCCCCAGCGCGCCAGCGCCGCGCCATAGAGCCGGGCCGGATCGCCCGGCGGTTTGGCCAGTTCTGCGGCCAGGGCCACGGCATTGTCGATCCAGCCATGAAAGGCCACCAAGCGGCCATCGGCCATGGCAGATGGCTGCCATTGGGCGGCACTGGGCTGGCTCTGGTCAACCGGGCGCCACGCGAAGTGCAGGCCCGCCGCCGTGCATGACTGGGCCTTGCCGGAAGAGACCGAGCTGGACGCGCAGAAATTCATGCCGATAGAGTTCACCCTGATGCGCGGGCTGCTGACGGCGCGCTATGTCAATTACATCCGCGGCAGAAACTAGGACGGAAACCAGGCAAATGGGGGCAGCACCGGCCGGTCAGGAAGCGATGCGCGATCCGCGCGTGCGCCAGCTGGCTCCCCGCGTCGCCGTGCTGCAGATCGCCGCTGCCCTGACCGAAGGGATCGGGCTGGTCCTGCTGGTCCCGCTGCTGGCAGGTCTGGCCGGGCCGGGCAGTGCGGTGGGCGGGCCGTTGGCCGGGGCGATCGCGGACCTTGGCTTGGGCCGGAACCTGCCGGCGCTGCTGGCGCTGTTCGTGGTGCTGGTCGCCGCTCGCGCCGCGCTGGTCATGGCCCGCAACCGTGCTGTCTTGACGCTGGAGCTGGCGCTGGTCGATGGCCTGCAGCAACGCGCCTGGCGGGCCTTGCTGGGGGCCGACTGGCGGCTGCTGCAAGGGCTGCGCCGGTCCGACCAGGCCAGCCTGCTGATCACCAATCTCGACCGGGTCGGGCAAGGGGTCAACCAGCTGCTGCTGGCCACTACCACGGTCGTGACCTTGCTGGCGCTGGGGCTGGCGGCGCTGGCGATCTATCCGCTGTTCGCACTGGGCGGCGGGCTGGCCGGCCTGCTGGTGCTGCTGGCCTATCGCGGTTTGCGCGGCCAGGCGGCCCGGCTGGGCGAGGCGCTGGGCGCGATCTGGGACCGGGTCCACAGCGCAATCGGCGAAGCCCTGGGCGCGCTGCGTTCGATCAAGATCCTGGGCCGCGAGGCCGAGGCCGAGGCCATGGTCATGTCCGGCTTTGCCGAGCTTGGCGCCTCGCGGCAGGCCTATCATATCGGCCAGGCGCTGGGTCAGTTCCTGTTGCAGACCGGCGGCGCGGCGGCGCTGGCACTGCTGGTCTGGCTGGCGCTGGCCCAGGGGCAGCTCTCGGTTGTCACCGTCCTGCCACTGATCGCGGTCTTTGCGCGAGCTCTGCCCCTGATCGGGATCCTGCAGGAAGCCTGGCAGCAATGGCGCCATGCCGCCCCGGCCCTGGCCGCGGCCGAAGCTCAGATCGCCGCCATGCGCGCCGCCGCCGAAGCGCCGTTGACCCCGGCCGCTGCACCCGACCTGGCGCGCGAGGCGCGGTTCAACCGGGTCACGCTCCTTTATGCCGGACAGGCTCAACCGGCCCTGGCGGAGGTGACGCTGGCGATCCCGGCCCGGCAGATCACTGCGCTGGTCGGGCCATTGGGCGCCGGCAAGAGCACCGTTGCCGACCTGCTCGCCGGGCTGCTCGGTCCGGATCAGGGCACCGTGACGATCGACGGCGCGGTGCTGGAAGGCGCGGCACAGCGGGCCTGGCGCGCGCAGATGGCCTATATCGACCAGGACCCGCTGCTGCTCGCCGCGAGCCTGCGCGATAACCTCTGCTGGGCCGCACCTGCGGCCAGCGATGCGCAGGTCTGGGCGGCGCTGGAGGATGCGGCCGCCGCCGATTTCGTGCGCGGCCTGCCAGAGGGACTCGACACCCGGCTCGGCGATGGCGGGCGGCGGCTCTCGGGCGGGGAACGGCAGCGGCTGATGCTGGCCCGGGCGCTGCTGCGCGATCCGCAGCTGCTGATCCTGGACGAGGCGACCTCGGCGCTCGATGCAGACAACGAGGCGGCAATCGCGGCCGCACTGGGCCGCCTGCGCGGCCGGATGACGATTGTGCTGATCGCCCATCGCGGCGCGCTGCTCGATCTGGCCGATCGGGTGATCCGGCTTGAGTCGGGCCGGGTGGTTGACGAATCCTGACGGCTTACCCAATTGTTGCCCAATTCACCCACTATTCAGCGGGCGAATCGTAATTGAGGGTAACATCTGGCAAGCAGTGCACCGCAGGCAGGTGCCATATTCGCGTGCCAGGCTTCCCCAACAGACAGGATGACGAAGCGATGACCCAGCCCCGACGTTTCCGCGCCGCGGCCCTTGCTCTTGCTGCACTGGCCGCCACCGCTGCCGGTTCCGCGCCGATCGCGGCCAGCGCGCCGGCGGCGGCAGCGCCCGCCGGGTGCACCGGACCGGCCAGCGCGACCTGGCTCAACGTGGTGGTCGATAACGTGCGCAACGGCAACGGGGTGATCGCGATCACGCTTTATGCCGACGATTCGTCAAAGTTCCTGGTCAAGCGCGGCTCGCTCTATGTCGGCCGGGTCGATGCGACCCCCGGCACGACCCGCGGCTGCATCTTCGTGCCGAAGCCTGGGGTCTATGCCCTGGCGCTCTATCATGACGAGAACCGCGATGGCCGGTTTGACCGGACTGGTCTGGGCCTGCCGGCCGAAGGCTATGGCTTCTCGAACAACCCGGCGACGCTCGCCGGCCTGCCGCAGTTCCGTTCGGTCCGCCTGAACGTGCCGAAGCCCGGCCTGACCAGCCGGATCGGGATGAAGTATCCCTAAGCCTTAACCGTAGATCTCGGGCAGTTCGCGCGGGGCCTGGGCCTCGGCCAGTTCGTGCGCGCGCGGATCGTCGACATCGAGCCACCAGGCCGTGCCGATGTCCAGCGTCGCCGCGCGGCCGGCATCGGCCAGGCGCTGCATCCCTTCGGACAGGCTCCCGGCCTTGCCCTCGGCAATCGCGCCGCGAATCGCCGCGGCCAGTTCGGGCGTGGCGAGGAAGGCCCCGCAATCGACCGCGTCATATTCGGGAATCGTCTTGCCGATGGCGCGGATAAAGCCGCGCTCGTCGAGCTTGACCCAGGTCGCGTCATCGGGATCGACCAGCGGGTTGTCGCAGCGGTAATCGACCGCCAGGGTCACGCCGCGATCGGGCCCATGCTGCTGGGCCAGCGCGGTCAGGATCGGGGCGGAAAAGATGTGGTCGGACATCATCAGCAGATAATTGCCGTCAATCACCTCGGCGCCAGCCATCACCGACCAGCCGTTGGGCTTGGACCAGTCATCCACCCGCTGCGATACGACCGGAATGCCGACGCGCTCTGAAATCGCGGGCAAGGCCGCCTCGATCCGCTCTGCCTCGTGGCCCGTCACGACCACAACGCGCTTCACCCCCGCTGCCTTGGCCTGCCGCACGCCGAGTTCGAGCAGCGGAACGCCCGCGATCGGGGTGAGCGGCTTGGAATCGGAAACGTCGCGCAGCCGACTGCCGAACCCAGCTGCAATGATCAGAGCGTCCATCAGGTATCCTCAAACCCTCAAACAGAAACGGCGCCGGGGTTAGCCGGCGCCGCTCCTTGAACCTTTTGGCTCTGCTTATTCAGCGGCCAGCGCGGTGTCGGCGATGTATTCCTCAACCATCTGGGCGGCGAGGTCATCGTTGAACTGCTGCGGCGGGTGCTTGCAGAAGTAGGCCGAGGCACCGATCACGGCGCCGCCTTCACCGCGGTCCAGCGCCAGCTTGGCGCAGCGGATCGCGTCCATGACGCAAGCGGCCGAGTTCGGGCTGTCTTCCACCGAAAGGCGGAGTTCCAGTTCCATCGGCACATTGCCCCACTGCAGGCCTTCCAGGCGCAGGAAGCACAGCTTGTTGTCCTTCTGCCACGGCACATAGTCCGACGGGCCGACGTGGATGTTCTCGTCTTCGAGGCGCTGGGCCAGCATGGCCTGAACGGCTTCGGTCTTCGATTCCTTCTTCGAACCCAGACGCTGGCGGTCCAGCATGTTCATGAAGTCGGTGTTGCCGCCGGTGTTGAGCTGGTAGGTCCGCTCAACGGTTACGCCGCGGGCGGCGAACAGGCTGGAAAGCACGCGGTGGACGATAGTGGCACCGACCTGGGCCTTGATGTCGTCACCCACGATCGGGATGTTCTTGGCGCGGAACTTGGCTTCCCATTCCGGGTTGCTGGCGATGAACACCGGCATGCAGTTGACCACGGCCACGCCAGCTTCCAGCGCGCAGTTCATGTAGAACTCGGTGGCTTCCTGCGACCCGACGGGGAGGAAGTTGATCAGCACTTCGGCGCCCGAATCCTTGATCGCCTGGACGATGCGGGCCTGGTCAGCCTCGGCCTCGTCAGAAACGATGAAGCCCTTCTCACCGACCGTGGTCATGTGCGGGGCAACGCCGTCCGACACCTTGCCCATGATCACCTTGGCGCCGGTCAGCGGCACTTCGGCCTGGAACACGGCGGTGTTGTTCGGCTTGGCGAAGATCGCTTCGGCGATGTCCTTGCCGACCTTGCGGGCATCGACATCGATGCCGAGCACGAAGGCCACGTCGCTAGCGCCGTAGCCGCCGATCTTGTCGTGGATCAGGCCCTGCGAGGAATTGTTCTGGCGATAGTACTCAACCCCCTGAACCAGCGAGCTGGCGCAATTCCCAACGCCAATCATGGCGACCTTGATGGGCTTCATTATGTCTCAATCCTTCTCGAGCGGCGCAGCGCGGCCCCAATGAAAGGCCGCCCCATTGTAAAATCGCGCGCCAAAAGCAAGAAGTTTGGCGCAGGTCAAGCCGAATAGCGGGATTGAGCGGCCAGCCTTGGCCACCGCGACCTCTCCCGATCCGGCCCCGAATCCGGCGCTTTCCTGTTGGAATATCGCCACATCCGGTGATTACACCTGCGCAATGCAGGCTTACTAGCATAGCACCATTCCTGCGCGTGGCAAATCCGCCGTCAGGCCCTTGTTAGCCGGGGCCCCACACCGCTAAGGGGAGGCAGGGCCCGACGGCGCCGATGGCGACCTGGCGCGGATGACCGGCCGGACCAGCCCGATCGGCGAGATGGTTGACGGCGTCTGCGACTATGCCAGCCATATCGTGCTCTACCTGATCCTGGGTGCGGTGCTGGCGGGTGAAACCGGGTTCTTCAGTGGCAGCACCGGCTGGATCCTGCTGGTCGTCGCGGGGGTAAGCCACGCGGTGCAGTCCAACCACGTCGAGGTCCAGCGGCGCCAGTACCAGTGGTATGTCTATGGCACGCCGTGGATCCGTCACAGCCATGGCCAGGCCGGCTCCGCGACAAGCAAGAGCCTGTTTGGGGTCTTCGTCTCGGCCTATCTCAACGCTGCCAGCGGAATGACCCCGCACGCGCTACGGATCGACGCTGCGGTCGATGCGGCCAAGGGCGATCCGGCCCGCCTCGCCGAAATCGCCGCCGCCGTTCGCGCCGAGGCGCCGCCCTTGCTGTTCATGTGCAAGGTGCTCGGTCCCAATCCGCGCGCGATCGTGCTGGGGCTGTCGATGTTCGCCGGCACGCCGCTGTACTACATGATCTACCAG
>JAJTFU010000136.1 GCA_021299075.1 Novosphingobium sp.
GGCTGCTCGCATCGCCAAATGGAGCGCCGATCGCGCCGCACCGCGGCTGCGGATCGCCCTGCCGGCCGGGCCAGGTAGCGACGTGCTGTTCGCGCGGCTGGCGGATGACTTCAAGGCCATCGGTGTCGAGGCTGTCCAGGTGCGCGAGAATGCCCAGGCTGACCTGCGGCTGGTCGATACGGTGGCGCGCTATGTCCGGACCGGGTGGTTCCTCAACCAGCTGAGCTGTGCCAGCAACCGCGTGTTGTGCAGCCCCAGTGCGGACCGCCTCGCGGGCCTCGCCCTGCTCGAGCCCGACCCGGCCAAGCGGGCCGACCTGTTTGCCCAGGCCGAAGCGCAACTGACCATTGCCAACACCTTCATTCCCTTTGGCGTGCCGGTCCGCTGGTCGCTGGTCAGCGGGCAGACCACGGGCTTCATGCCCAACCCCTGGAACGTCCATCCCTTGATGCCGCTGGCCATGCTCCCCAAATAGGGTCGTGCGGCCGCTGTGGTCCGCGCTTGATGACGGGATTGCCGATGGACGTTCAGAGGCCTGCCGCCCGCCCCCGCCGACTCGATCCGCTTCCGGCCGACCTGCCGTTGGGGACCGATCCGGTTTCGATCCGCCGCCGGGTCGAGGCGCTTGAGCGCCTGCTCGAAGGGATTGTCGAGATTCCGGTGCTGCGCCGCAAGGTCGGGCTGGATGCAATTGCCGGGGTGATCCCGGTCGCCGGGGACCTGCTGACCGCCGCGATGGGGCTCTATCTGGTCTGGGAAGCCCGCAACCTGGGCCTGCCGCGCTGGCAGCTTTGGCGAATGATGGCCAATGTCGGGATCGATACGGCGATTGGCGCCGTGCCGCTCGCGGGTGACCTGTTTGACCTGCTCTACAGATCCAACACCCGGAATTTGCGGATCATTCGCAAGCATCTTGATCGGCACCATCCGGCCACCCGGGTAATCGAGAGCTGAAGGCACCCTCCGCGACTCGCCGGATTTCTGCCGTTTACGAGAAATTAACCTTTCCTCTTCATTGGTCATATGGTTAATGACAGGCAATGACCCTTGCCAAGGGGTTATTGCGGGACCACGGGGCAAAGGGGGATTACCCATGCGCGTACTGCTGATCGAGGACGAGCCGACCACGGCACGAGCCATCGAACTGATGCTGACCACTGAAGGCTTCAATGTCTATTCGACCGACCTGGGCGAAGAGGGATTGGACCTCGGCAAGCTCTATGATTACGACATCATCCTCCTCGACCTGAACCTGCCCGATATGCACGGGTATGACGTGCTCAAGAAGTTGCGCGTCGCCAAGGTTCAGACCCCGGTGCTGATCCTGTCGGGCATTTCGGAGATGGATTCGAAGGTTCGCTCCTTCGGTTTCGGGGCTGACGATTACGTCACCAAGCCGTTCCACCGCGAAGAACTGGTCGCCCGCATCCACGCCGTGGTGCGCCGTTCCAAGGGCCATTCGCAGTCGATCATCCGCACCGGCAAGCTGGCTGTGAACCTGGATGCCAAGACCGTCGAGGTCGATGGTGCCCGCGTCCACCTGACCGGCAAGGAATATGCGATGCTTGAGCTGCTCTCGCTGCGCAAGGGCACCACGCTGACCAAGGAAATGTTCCTCAACCACCTTTATGGCGGGATGGACGAACCCGAACTCAAGATCATCGACGTGTTCATCTGCAAGCTGCGCAAGAAGCTGGCGCACGCCTGCGGCGGTGAAAACTACATCGAAACCGTCTGGGGCCGCGGCTATGTCCTGCGCGATCCGGGCGAAGAGGCTGTCGCCGCCTGAGAATAAGTACCCGTTGGTTTGAAGGTGGCCCGCTTCCCCTGGAAGCGGGCCGTTTTCATTTGGGCCGGGCGGTTCAACCGACCCGCGTGAAGAAGGTCGTTTCCAGCTTGGGCATTTCCTGGCCGGCCCAGACAATGGTTTCGGTCATCGTCTTCTGATCCTTGGCCACCGCATAGACGCGCGTTGAAACGGGCGTGCCGTTCTTGCCCAGCGTCATGACCAGGGTGTTCGGGGCGGGCTGGCGCAGCGCGACCGTATCGATGAAGTCCATGTTGCCGCTGATCGGGACTGGCACGCCATCTAGCGCGGCGGTTGATTCGGCGCGGCGGGTGCGGCCATCGGGATCCACGATTTCGACCACGGCCGTCCACTTCTGATCATCGCTGACGCGGAAGGACATGGTGACCTGGCGCGGGCGCTCCTCTACCGGGATGCGCGCAACGTCGAGCGACCAGCGCCCGACCAGCGGGGGCGACTTGGGGGCCGCAGTGAGCGCGATTGGCGCGGGTGCAGATGGCTGCGCCGGGTTATTCGCCGCAAGCATCAGTCCAACGGCAGCGGCTGGCAGGGTAAGTAGCATGGCAATCGTTCCTTTCGACCATGGATGCCCCTTGCGGGGCTGGTCCTGAGCCTTGGTCAGGGAACGCGGGCCGACCAGATCGATATTCTTGTCCCAGATTTTCTGGGCATCGAGCAGCCGCGCCAGTTCGCGGCTGCTGCCCACCCCGGTCTTGCGCCGCGCATCGCGCAACCGCTCATTGATCGAGGCTTCCGACTTGCCGAGCGTTGCAGCGATCGACTTGACCGTATGGCCGGCTGCGAGCAGCCGCAGGACCTCTACTTCCTTGTCATTCAGCGCGGCAATTTCAGCCGGGATGGGAAAGTGAACCGTCATGCCAGTTGAATCACCACATGCGCTGCGGAGCGTCCATCCCAATTTTCTTGTGCTGCTTTGCCTGCGGGGCGGATCGCCGCTGTTCTTGACCCCTGCTGGCCCGGCTGCCACAGGCACCGCCCATGACCGCGCATAAACCCGGCGATCCAACCACGATCAACCGCCTTTACGGCCGCGCCAAGGGCAAGCCGCTGCGCCAGGGCCAGCAGGCCCTGGTCGACCAGCTGCTGCCGCAGATCGCCGTGCCGGCCGAGGGCGAGTTTACTGCCGAGCGGTTGTTCGGCCAGGATTGCCCGCTCCATTTCGAGATCGGCTTTGGCGGGGGTGAGCATATGGCGGCGCGGGCCGACATGCTGCCTGACCATGGCTTCATCGGGGCCGAACCGTTCCTCAACGGCGTCGCCCAGGCGCTGACCCATGTCGCCGGCGATAACGGCGCGCATCCGCCGCTCGGCAATGTCCGGATCTGGCATGGCGATGCGCTGGACGTGCTGCGCCGCATTCCGGATGGGTCGCTCTCGTTCCTTTATCTGCTGCATCCCGATCCCTGGCCCAAGGCGCGCCATGCCAAGCGGCGGATGATGAACGACGGCCCGGTTGACCTGTTCGCGGCCAAGCTGAAGCCGGGTGGGGAGTTCCGCTTTGGCACCGATCATGCTGTCTATGTCCGTCACGCGCTGATGGTGATGCGCCGCCATACTGATCAGTTCGAATGGCTGATCGACAAGCCGCAGGATTTCCAGAAGCGGCCGGGCGGCTGGCCCGAAACGCGCTATGAGCACAAGGCGCGGACCGTTTACGGTCACGAGGTCTGGTACTTCCGCTACCGTCGCCGCTGAAAACTGTACCGATCTGGCGCGCCAACCAAGTCGCCGTCCCGCTGCCGCCCGATTCAGGCTAGAACCCGGCATCTCCAGAGCGAAAGGAGGATCGGCATGCGCAAGACCCTTCCCATGTTGGCGGCATTGGTCCTGGCCGCCCCGGCCGCGGCCATGGTTGACGGTGGCTGGCCGGTTCTGGCCGAAGCGCGCGATGCCGAATGCCAGCTGACGGTCACCGGCAACGGCCGCTACGTGCTAATTGCCGCCGAAGGGCTGGGTGGCGGCAATGCGGCACGTTACGTGCTGCGCAATGGCGACATGAAGCCGATCGACTGGTCCGTCCGCGCCGATGCGGCAGGACGTTTCGCCCGCTATTACGTTCCCTTCCGCTGGGGCCAGCGCGGCGGGACCGTGCAGGTTGACGTGACCAGCGCAGACTGCCGCTTGTCAGCCAGCTTTCCGTGGGAGCGCTATTCCGGCTGAGGCCCGAATCGATTGCCACAGACTGATCCAGCTGGCCTCAAACCCGGCGCGGTTCAGGGTTGCGCTCGGACTGCCTGCTGAACCAACGCAGGCCGCCGTAGGATAATTTCGCTTCGGCGCACCACGGAAAAACTATGTGGCAAGGGTGCGATGCAAACTCTAGTTTTTTGATCGACAAAGCCCACGAAGGAGTCGGTCATGGATCTTGGCGCAATCGACCTCGCCTACCTGCTCCCGTTCATTGCGGTGGGCTTTGCGGCGCAGCTGGTCGATGGCGCGCTTGGCATGGCCTTTGGCGTTGTCTCGAACACCCTGTTGGTCGGGGTGCTGGGCGTGCCCCCTGCGCAAGCCTCGCAGCGGGTCCATCTGGTTGAGTGCTTTACCACGGCGGCGTCCGGAATCAGCCACCTGCTGCACGGCAATATCGACGGCAAGCTGTTCGTCCGCCTGCTCATCCCCGGGATCATTGGCGGCGTGGCCGGAGCCTATGTGCTGACCTCGCTCCATGCCGATGTGGTCAAGCCGTTCGTGCTGACCTACCTCGCGGGTATCGGTCTTTACCTGCTGTGGCGCGGCCTGATGTATCCGCCGCGCGTGCGCGAGGCCAAGCTGGTCGCGCCGCTGGGTCTGGTTGGCGGATTCCTGGATGCTGCCGGCGGTGGCGGCTGGGGCCCGGTCGTGACTTCCAACCTGCTGATCCAGGGGGCCGATCCGCGCAAGGTCGTCGGGACGGTCAATTCGGTCGAGTTTTTCCTGACGCTGACGATCAGCGCCGCCTTCATTTACCACTTGGGCTTTGCCGACGTTGCAGGTGCTACGCTGGGCCTGCTCATCGGCGGGATGGCGGCAGCCCCGATCGGAGCCTGGGCGGCCAAGCACTTCCCGCCCAAGACCATGCTGATCCTGGTCGGGATCGTGCTGACCCTGACCAGCGGCTACGGCGTTTACCGCGCCTGGGCGTGATCCCTATCCCGTTACGCCCGCTGCGGCCAGCACGGCCAAGGTCAGGATATCCGGCGCGATTGCGGTCATGGGGATGACCTGAACCGGCTTTTCCATCCCGATCAGCATCGGGCCGATCGTGGCGTTACCGGCCAGCTCGCGCAGCAGTTTAGCCGAGATGTTGGCCGATTGCAGCCCCGGCATGACCAGCACATTGGCCGGCGCGGTCAGGCGGCTGAAGGGATAGTTCTTCATGACCGTGGGGTTGAGTGCAGCATCGGGGGCGACATCGCCCTCGTACTCGAAGCCCGGGTTCTCGGCATCGAGGATCGCGACCGCAGCGCGGATGTTCTCAAGGTAACGGCCCGGCGGATTGCCGAAGGTCGAATAGGACAGAAAGGCAACGCGCGGCTCGTGTCCCAGGCGCCGCGCAACCGCAGCGGTTTCCTTAGCGATCACGGCCAGTTCCTCGGCGCTTGGCCGCTCGTTGACGGTCGTATCGGACAGGAACACGGTGGCAAAGGTCCGGGTCTTGCCAGTCACCATCGCATCGCCCACGCCCAGCTTGAGCAGCAGCGAGGCAAAGACATTGCGGTCCTGGTTGACCATGCGGCGCACGTCGCGCTCCAGGAAACCGCGCCGCTGCAGCTTGGCGTAAAGCGCCTCGACCATTGCCGGAACATGCTCGCTGACAGCCGAATTCTCGATCTGGTAGCTGTCCGGATCTTCGACTCCCAGTTCGATCAGCTTGGCCTTGACCTGTTCGGTCCGGCCAACCAGCACCGGCTCGCCATAGCCGAAATCGCGGTACTGGATCGCCGCGCGCAACACGACTTCGTCTTCGGCCTCGGCAAAGATCACCCGCTTGGGATTGGCCTTCACCTGCTCGTAGACCTGCGTGAGCACCGAAGTGGTCGGGTTGAGCCGGGCCTTCAGGCTGTGGCGGTAGGCATCGAAGTCCTCGATCGGCTTCTGCGCCACGCCGGTATCCATCGCCGCCTTGGCAACCGCTGAGGACACCATCTCCATCAGCCGCGGATCGAACGGTGCGGGGATGATGTAATCGGGCCCGAACTGGTACTTCTGTCCGTAAGCCGCGGCGACTTCCTCGGGCACCTGCTCGCGCGCCAGTTCGGCAATGGCCTTGGCGGCGGCGATCTTCATCTCTTCGTTGATCGTGGTCGCTCGTACATCGAGCGCGCCGCGGAAGATGAAGGGGAAGCCCAGGACGTTGTTGACCTGGTTGGGATAGTCCGACCGGCCGGTGGCGATGATCGCGTCCGGGCGCACGGCCTTGGCATCCTCGGGACGGATTTCCGGATCGGGGCTGGCCATGGCGAAGATGATCGGCTTTGGCGCCATCCTGGCGACATATTCGGGCTTCAGC
>JAJTFU010000013.1 GCA_021299075.1 Novosphingobium sp.
ACCAGCCGGATGTTCAGGCTGGCGCTGGTTTCATTGCGCAACTTCTCGCTCACCCGGTCGCTCCAGGTGATCCGCAGCAGCTCGGGCAGGAAGTACTCGCGCTCCTTGCCGCCGCGCTGGCGGAATTCCTCGACCGCCGGCAGATCGATCGGCAGGTCATGGCGGGTAAAGCTCAGCACGCGCGGTGCCTGGCCGGGTGCGTCCTGCACGATCTGGCCATCGGTCAGCCGCAGGATGATCGTATCGGGATTGTCCTTCAGTGCCAGGAACCGGCCTTCACGGGCCGAGATCGAGAGGACCTGGCCCTTGGGTGAGGCGACGCGGGCAAAGATCCCGATCAACTGGCGCCCTTCCTCGCGGCTCTGTTCGATCCGCAGCGCCATCTTGTCCTGCAGGGTGGTGAACTCACCCACCTTGATCGAGGCACCCAGCGCGCCGGAGCGCAGCTCGAACTGAAGCTGCTCGTAGTAATAGCGCGAGAGCGGCTGAAGGTAGCTGACGATCACCAGGTTGAGCGCGGCCAGCACCAGCGTGATCATGTAAGGCACCCGCAGCAGCCGGGTATAGCTGAGGCCGACAGCCCGCATGGTATCCAGCTCGCTGGTCGTCGCCAGCTTGCGGAAGGCCAGCAGGATGCCCAGCAGCAGCCCCAGCGGGATCGCCAGGCTGGCATATTCGGGCAGCAGGTTGGCCAGCATCCGGAACACCACCGAAACCGGCCCGCCCTCGGTCGCCACGAAGTCGAACAGCTTGAGCATCTTGTCGAGCACGAGCAGCGAAGCGGCGATCACGAAGACGCCGCACATCGGCATCAGCACGAGCCGGAAGATATAGCGGTCAATGGCGGGAAGGGACTTCACGAAGCGGCGCACAATTCCTCATGGCGGGTCCGGGGGCCGCCTTGTCGCCGAATCCATAGCCGGGGTGCGCGATGCGCGGAAGCGGGAATTGCTTTGCGGCGCGAAGCGGGACAGGGTGGGGCATCGCCAGTCTGGAGAATGACGCCATGTCGATGATCTCGCACCATCCCGAACGGCATGTGGTCGAACGGATCGGCTGGCTCCGCGCCGCGGTGCTCGGGGCGAATGACGGGATCGTCTCGACCGCCAGCCTGATCGTTGGCGTAGCGGCGAGCAGCGCCGACAAGGGCCCGATCCTGGTCGCCGGGATGGCCGGGCTGGTGGCCGGCGCGATGTCGATGGCGGCGGGGGAATATGTCTCGGTCTCCAGCCAGGCCGATACCGAAAGCGCCGACCTGGCGCGCGAGACCCGTGAACTGACCGAAGATCCTGAGCACGAGCACGAGGAGCTGGCGGCGATCTATCGCGGCCGCGGACTGAATGCTGACCTGGCGGACCAGGTTTCGACCGCGCTGATGGCGCATGATGCGCTGGGCGCCCATGCGCGCGACGAACTCGGCCTCGCCGAGATTACCCGCGCCCGCCCGGTCCAGGCGGCGCTGACCTCAGCGGCGACCTTTGCCGTCGGCGCGGCCCTGCCGCTGGTCGCGGCCACGGTCCTGCCGCTGTCACAACTGCTGATCGGAGTTTCGGTCTCGGCCCTGCTGTTCCTGATGCTGCTCGGCGCAGTCGGCGCGCGGGCGGGCGGCGCACCAATCGGCCGCGGCGTCCTGCGGGTGGCGTTCTGGGGGGCGGCGGCCATGGCCGCGACCTGGGCCATTGGGCGTTTGTTCGGGACGGCGGTGGCTTAGCTTCACGTTCCAGCGTTGGCCGTCACATCTTGTAAGGGTTCGCTTTCACGTGGCCCGGACGAGATAGCCAGTGCACGACTTCCTGTCGGTACGCTTCATCCTTTTCATTCAAAGCGCAGTAGCCTGACGGTACGTCGATATTCAGGAAAATCTCCGCATAATGACCGTCTCGTTCTCCGTCGTCGAAGAATAGCTTTAGCCGAACTGGCTCTTCAGCAATCAAAGCCGGATCAGATTGAATGCCGACGGCTAGGCAATCTATCTGGCTAGAGAGCTTCCATCCCTTCGCCAACAGCTTATCCGTAATCTGGACCAGTTTACCAAGCCAATTGCTGCGCTGCGGAGACGGTGGCGGGCAACCATAGTACTCGGCGAGAAGGGCTAACAATCTGTCGCTTTCGTTGCCTCGCGATCGCAGTGTCACCGGACCCCAGAAGCTATAAAATGCTTCACCATCTTGATTATCGACTTGCTCGTCCCACCCGACAATCGGAATATCGGCACTAAAACCAACCGGCTGATGTGGGGTCGCGTCTGCTTGAAAATCTAACCGCCAAGTCAATGCCTGCTCGTCAAAGATTTTGCCGACGATTTCAAAGGTCATGTCGCAAAGAGGCAATTCGCCATCATCAAGGTCCTCAAGATTGCAGAAAACATGCATGATTTGCTTAGCTCTCAGTGCATAACGGCATTTGGAGTAAGCCCATCTTTTGCGCAAGGGAGCCTAGTTGCCCTCAGAGCTTAAGGCAAAAGCGTTCGGCTGTTCGGCGTGGCGAGCGGCGGTGGCTTAGGCGCTCAAGCCTTCTCCAGCGTGCACTGCAGCGGATGCTGGTTCTGTTTGGCGAAGTCCATCACCTGGTTCACCTTGGTCTCGGCGATCTCGTAGGGGAAGATGCCGCAGACGCCGACGCCCTTCTGGTGGACGTGCAGCATCACCCGAGTCGCCTGTTCGAGATCCATGTTGAAGAACCGCTTGAGGACCAGCACGACGAATTCCATCGGCGTGTAATCGTCATTCAGCATCAGCACTTTGAACTGGCTGGGTTTCTTGGGTTTTGCGCGGGTTTTGGTGGCAACGCCGACCTGGTTCTGCCCGCCGGCCCCGTCATTGTCGCCATCGCCCTCATCCGCGGCGGCGCGGACGGCAAAGGGGATGAGGGACGCAGGATGAACCATCGGACAAATATCGCACTGTGGGTGGGGCAGGACAAGTCTCTGCGGGCCGAGCGCTTACCAAAAAGCGAACGATTGCGCAAAAGCAGAAACGGCCGTCCGAAAAGCAGACAGGCCGGACAGCCGCTAAGCTGTCCGGCCCGTCAATCTGGCTCACGGTCCGGTGGGGAGAGGGATCACCGGGCCGTGAGGAACGGCTGCCCTTAGGCGGCCTGCTTGACCTTTTCGATCGCGATGCTGACGCGGTTCTGAACCGGCGCGAAAGCGTCATTGGCCAGCTTGACCAGGGCTTCCGAGCGCTTCGAACCAGTCGCCATGGCGGTGTCGAAGTTGCGGCGCAGGATTTCGCCCTGCAGCTTGAAGAAGTCGGCCGGCGACTTGACGGCGGTGAGTTCCTTGACGTCGGCGGTCATGGTTTCGAAGCCGGTCTTGGCGTCTTCGACATAGACCTTGCCGAGGTCCTGCAGGCCAGCGGCCAGAACCTTGCCCGATTCGACCAGGGCTTCAACGTTGCCCTTGGTGAATTCACCGGCATCGGCGAACACGGCAGTGCTCTTTTCCATGGCGGTCTTGGCGCGATCCTGGAGATCGGCAACGGCGTCCTTCACCTTCGCGGTGAAATCTTCAGCAGCTTGCTGGGTCTTGGCCATGATGGTGGTGTCCTTCGACTTGAGGGGAGCAGCCTTGGCGACCTTCTTGGCCGGGGCGACGGTCTTCTTGGCGCGGGCAATCTTCTTGGCAGCCGGCTTCTTCGGCGCGGCAACCTTCTTAGCAACCGGGGCAGCCTTCACTTCGGGAGCGGCGGCGGCAGCGGCATAAGCCTTTTCGGCCAGAACTTCGGCCTTGGCTTCATCAATCTTGTTCGCGGTGGCGTCGGCCATCGGTGTAATCCTTCGCAGCGCGCCGAACACCTGCGTTCGGCTTCATGTTGCAGCGCACAAAATAGATATTGCACCTGCGAAGTCAAGAGGGTTTTGTTGCAGTGCAGCAAAAAATTGCCAAGGCGCGGAAAACTGCGGTTTAGCGGGCCTTTACATAGCTGCCGGGGGCATCTTCCACCACCTTGTCACCCTTGCCACCGGGCACGCGCTTGCCCTTTGCGGCCACTTCAGTGCTGTCCTGACCGCGCAGCCATTCGATCCAGTGCGGCCACCACGAACCCGGCGTTTCGGTCGCCCCGGCGATGAATTCCTCAAGGCTTTCGGCCTCGGCCGGGCCGGTCCAGTACTGGTATTTCTTGGCGGTCGGCGGGTTGACCACCCCGGCGATATGCCCGGAGCCGGCCAGCAGGAAAGTCTTCGGCCCGCGCAGGTGGTGCATGATTTTCCAGACGCTGGCGGCCGGTGCGATGTGGTCCTCGCGCCCGGCCTGGATATAGGCCGGGGTCTGGATCCGGGTCAGGTCGATCGGCGTGCCATCGGCTTCCAGGGCATCGGGCACGACCAGCTTGTTGTCGCGGTAAAGCTCGGTCAGGTACTGGCGGTGCCACTTGGCCGGCAGGTTGGTGACATCGCCGTTCCAGTGTAGCAGGTCGAAAGCCGGATAGTCGTCACCCAAGAGGTAGTTCTTGACGACGTAGTTCCAGATCAGGTCATTGCCGCGCAGCAGGTTGAAGGTCGTCGCCATATAGCGCCCGTCGAGATAGCCGTGCTCCTGCCCCAGCTGCTCGACCACTTTCAGCTGCTGGTCATCGATGAAGACCTTGAGCTCACCGGCATTCTCGAAATCGACCTGGGCGGTGAAGAAGGTTGCACTCTTCACCTTGTCCGCCTCGCCCCGCCGGGCCAGCACGGCCAGGGTCGCCGCGAGGGTCGTGCCCGCCACACAATAGCCGATGGTGTGGACGGCCTTGACCCCCAGCCGCTCGCGCACCGTGTCGATCGCCTCTATCTGGGCGCGGATGTAATCGTCCCAGGTCAGCTCGGCCATGCTCTCGTCGGCGCTCTTCCACGAGACGACGAAGACGGTAACGCCCTGCTCCACAGCCCAGCGGATGAAGCTTTTCTCCGGCGTCAGGTCGAGGATGTAGAAGCGGTTGATCCACGGCGGGAAGATTACCAGCGGCGTCTCCAGCACCTTGTCGGTGGTGGGGCTGTACTGGATCAGCTGGAACAGCGGGGTCTGGTCGACCACCTTGCCCGGCGTGGTCGCCAGGTTCTCACCCAGCCGGAAGGCCTGCGGATCAACATGGGTCAGCTGGCCCTTCTTCAGGTCGGCCAGCAGGTGCTGCATCCCCTTGGCCAGGCTCTGGCCCTTGGTGGCGATCGCGCGCTCCAGCACCAGCGGATTGGTCACCGGGAAATGGGCCGGGCTCAGCGCCTCGACCAGGGTGCGGGCAGCAAAGCGGAGCTGTTCCTGCTGGTGCGGATCGACGCCCTCCACGCTATCGGCCAGCGCCAGGACCTGTTCGGCAAGCATCAGGTAGGTCTGATGGACCAGGGCAAAGAACGGCTGCTCGCGCCACTTGGGGTCGGCAAAGCGGCGGTCCTTGCGCGGCAGCTGCGGCCCTTCGCCGGCGGGTTTGCCGTCGATCCCGTATTGGCCCAGCACGGTCTGCCACAGCGCCATGCCATCGGCCCACAGCTTCTGCTGCACTTCCGGGCGGGTCAGCGGCAGGCTGCGGACCCAGCCTTCGTAGATCCCCAGCCAGTTGCCCGGATCGGCCATCATCGCGGGGGCCTTGCCCGCCAGCGTGGCTGCCTGATCCTGCGCGAATTCCAGCCATAGCGCCTGCATGGTCTGCAGCGCGGCGGCCCATTCGCCCAGTTCGCCCTGCTTGACCCCGCTTGGCACCAGCTGGTCCCACAGCTTGAGCGGCTCGGCGAACATGGCGTCGAAGGTGCTGGTCAGGTCGTCGTCGCGCATGTTGAATTCCCGAGTCAGCGGCTGGTGGCTTGCACACTAGCCGATTTGCAGTCAGGGCTTAAGCGTCTTACAGACGAATTCGCGACAATTCCGCCGCATTCAATGAAGTCGAGGTCATGGAAGAAGAGTTCTACCGCATCAAGCGCCTGCCGCCCTACGTCATCGCCGAAGTCAACGGCATGCGGGCCGCAGCACGCGCCGCCGGTAGAGACATCATTGACCTGGGCATGGGCAACCCGGACCTGCCGCCGCCGGCCCACGTCATCGACAAGCTGTGCGAGGTTGCCCAGAAGGCTGACGCGCACGGCTATTCCGCCTCGTCCGGCATTCCCGGGCTGCGCAAGGCCCAGGCCAATTACTATGGCCGCCGCTTCGGGGTTGAGCTTGATCCCGAGACCGAAGTGGTGATGACCATGGGCTCGAAGGAAGGCCTCGCCAGCCTCGCCACCGCAATCACCGCGCCGGGCGACGTGGTGCTGGCCCCCAACCCCTCTTACCCGATCCACACCTTCGGCTTCATCATCGCCGGGGCAACGATCCGCTCGGTCCCGACCACCCCGGACGAGCGCTATTGGGAATCGCTCGAACGGGCGATGGCCTTCACCGTGCCGCGCCCGTCGATCCTGATCGTCAACTATCCCTCGAACCCGACGGCCGAGACGGTTGACCTGGCGTTCTACGAGCGACTGGTGGCCTGGGCCAAGGAGAACAAGGTCTGGATTCTGTCGGACCTGGCCTATTCCGAGCTCTATTACGACGGCAACCCGACCCCTTCGATCCTCCAAGTGCCCGGCGCCAAGGACGTGGCGGTGGAATTCACCTCGATGTCCAAGACGTTCAGCATGGCCGGCTGGCGGGTTGGTTTCGCGGTTGGCAATCCGCGGCTGATCGCGGCGCTGAAGCGGGTCAAGAGCTACCTCGATTACGGGGCCTTCACCCCGATCCAGGCGGCGGCCTGCGCGGCGCTTAATGGCCCGCAGGACATCGTCGAGATGAACCGCAACCTCTACCAGAAGCGCCGCGACGTGCTGGTTGAGAGCTTTGGCCGCGCCGGTTGGGAAATTCCCAGCCCCAAGGCCTCGATGTTCGCCTGGGCCCCGCTGCCGCCGGCGCTCAAGGAGATGGGCAGCCTCGAATTCTCGAAGCAGCTTCTGACCCATGCCGAAGTCGCGGTCGCCCCCGGCGTCGGTTATGGCGAAGAGGGCGAGGGCTTTGTCCGCATCGCCATGGTGGAGAATGAGCAGCGCCTGCGTCAGGCTGCACGCAATATCCGCCGCTATCTTGCCAGCATGGGGGTCAACACCACAGCGGCTTGATTGCTTCTGCAATCGATGCAATCGGACTTGCAGCACAGGTCGCAGTGCTGTCAGTCTTCTTCCCGGGCGGGGGGAGGCATCTGGGAGCTTGTTTTGCGGCAGTTCCAGTGGTTTGCGGCGGGACCGGTCCCGGACGGGTGCGACTTGCGCCGTCTGGGCTGGACCCTCGTTGAACCCGGGATCGAGCCGCCCCAGGCCGAAGCCCCGCCGCTGATCGCCATGCCGCACCGCGCGGTGGTGAGCGACTGGGTCATGCTGGTCGGGGCCAGCCCCAAGCGTCGCCAGCGGGTCCTGGCGGTCGGGGTCGAGGATCCCGGCGAACGTGCCCGGCTGCTGCGACTGGGCTTTGGCGATGCGATCGGCGGCGCGCTTGATCTGGAAGAGATCGAAAGCCGAGCGCTGCGGATTGACGCGACGATGCGATCGCTGCCGCGCGAACGGTCCCTGGGCCCGCTCAAGCTGGACCTGCTGCTGCGCGATGCCTTTGCCGCCGGGCGCGGGGCGGGGCTGCATCCGCGGGAATTCCTGCTGCTGTGGCAGCTCGCCGATGAACCCGGCATGCCGGTGCCGCCGAGCGAGCTGCTCAGCGATGTCTGGCGCCTGGCCTTCCGGTCCGAGACCAACAGCCTGGCCGTCCATGTCAGCCGCTTGCGCGCCAAGCTGCGCACCGCCGGGCTTGACGGACTGGTCGAGACCCAGCCCGACGGCGCCTATCGCCTGGCCGAGGAAATGCTCCGCCCTGCCCTGTCGCTAGCCCATGATTACCTTGGCCCAAATGGGGGACTGGACGCGCACCTGCGTTTGAGCGAGGAAGCGGCAACAACCAACCGGCAGGACAAAGAACAATGCGCGAGCTGAAGCCCAACGATCGTGTCAGCATTTCGATGGACGCCGATGGGGTGGCCCAGGTTCGGATGATCCGGACCGACAAGATGAATGCGCTCGATCCGGCGATGTTCGACACCCTGCTCGAAGCCGGCGAAGTGCTCTATGCCATGCCGGGCCTGCGCGCCGTGGTCCTGGCGGGCGAGGGACGCAGCTTCTGCGCCGGGCTTGACCTGACCTCGATGGCCCAGACTGACCGTCACGATGCTGTGCCGCTGACCGAGCGGACCCACGGCAATGCCAACCGCCCGCAGCAGGTGGCGATGCAGTGGCGCAAGCTGCCGGTGCCGGTAATCGCCGCCGTCCACGGCGTCTGCTTTGGCGGCGGCTTGCAGATCGCCAGCGGGGCCGACATCCGGGTGATCGATCCGACTGCGCGGCTGGCCGTGATGGAGATGAAGTGGGGCCTGGTGCCCGACATGGCCGGCTATGCTCTGTGGAAAGGCATGGTCCGCGACGACGTGCTGCGCGAGCTGACCTATACCAACCGTGAGTTCACTGGTGAGCAGGCCGGGGAATATGGCTTTGCGACGATTGTCGATGCCAATCCCGTCGCCCACGCCACGGCCATCGCGGCCGAGATCGCCAACCGCAACCCCCACGCCCAGCGCGCCGCCAAGCGGCTGTTCAATCGCTATCTCGAAAGCAGCACCGACGAGATCCTGATGGCCGAGAGCGTTGAGCAGACAGCACTCATCGGCAGCCGCAACCAGATCGAGGCGGTCCGCAGCCAGATGGAAAAGCGCAAGGGCGAGTTCGTCGATCCCTGAGACTGGACAAGAAGGCCGGGCGGGGCTTGTGGCGAAAGCACCACAGCCTTCGACCAATGGCCATCTGGCCGTATTGTGAAACCACATAGGTATGCGTATCTGCGGCCTATCGGGCGGCGCCCCCCTTGCCGTTCGTATTCACAGGGAGTGGATTTCCATGAAAACTTTCCGCCGCTCGTTCGGCCGTACCTTGCTGCGCTCTTCGGCCCTTGGCGTTTCGCTCGCCATCGTCGCTTCGGCGGCTCCGGCTTTTGCCCAGGATGCCCCGCAGGCTGAAGAAGCCGTTGATGAGAACGAAATCATCGTTACCGCCACCCGCCGCAGCGAAGCGCTGTCGGATGTGCCGATCGCCGTTTCGGCCGTCTCGGGTGAAACGCTGGCCAAGACCGGCGCCACCGACGTGCGCCAGCTTAACCAGGTGGCCCCCTCGCTGCTCGTTTCGGGTGCTACCAGCGAAGTGAACTTCACCGCGCGGATCCGCGGCATCGGCACGGTCGGTGAAAACGCCGGCCTCGAAAGCTCGGTCGGCCTGTTCATCGACGGCGTCTATCGCAGCCGCACCGGCGTCGGCCTGTCCGAACTGGGCGAGATCGAGCGCGTCGAAGTGCTGCGCGGCCCCCAGGGCACGCTGTTCGGCCGCAACTCCACTGCCGGCTTGATCAACATCGTCACCAAGGGCCCGAGCCTGTCGGACGGCTTCTCGGGCAATGCCTCGGCCACTTATGGCAATTACAACTTCTGGCGCCTCGATGGCGCGGTCAACGTGCCGCTCGGCAGCACCGCCGCTGCCCGTATCGATGCCGTCTGGCAGAAGCGCGATGGCTTTATCGAAAACGTCACCCCCGGTGAGCCCGACATCAACGACCGCGACCGCTGGCTGGTTCGCGGCCAGGTGGCCTGGGAACCGACCGACGACATCAAGCTGCGCCTGATCGCCGACTATTCCAAGAAGGCCGAGAACTGCTGCGGCGGCGTGCTGCTGAACCCGGTCCGCAACCTTTCGCGCGGTGCCGACGGTTTCCCCGTCGCCAGCGCCAACTCGCTGCTGCCGCTGGTCCAGGCCTTTGGTGCCAACTTCCAGGTTGCCCCGGGGAACGAAAGCTTCGTGCGTCGCCAGTCGACCACCCCGGGCGTGACCTATCGCACCGACAGCAAGGACTGGGGCCTCTCGGGCGAACTGACCTGGGATCTGGGCGGCGCCACGCTGACCGCGATCACCGCCTATCGCGATTACCTCAACGAACAGGGTCAGGACGGCGATTTCCAGGCGATGGACATCCTGAAGCGGTTCGATCTCGATCGCCACTTCAAGCTGTTCACCCAGGAACTGCGCTTGCAGGGCGAAGCGCTTGATGGCCGGCTCGACTGGCTGGTCGGCGGTTACTACGCCAACGAAAAGCTCTTCGTCGATGACGACATTGTCTATGGCGCGGACTACGAGCGTTACGCCAACTGCCTGGCTGCGACGGCGATTTCGGCCGCCAACGTCAACCCGGCCTCGGCCACCTGCTCGAACCTGCCGACCACGGTGTTCCCGGGCTTCCAGGGCCTGGCCGCGGCAACCAGTTCGGCCCGCCTCAACGGCACCGGCAACAATGGCGCGAGCTTTGACCAGCGCAGCAACAACTGGGCGCTGTTCACCCACAACACCTTCGATATCGTCGAAGACAAGGTGATGCTGACCCTGGGCGCTCGCTATACCCACGAGAAGAAGACGCTGCAGGCCGATGCCCGTTTCACCAATACGCTGTGTCCAGCAATCCTGAACACGCCGCTCCAGTCGCTGGCCTCGCTGGCCTGCGTCATCAACGGATCGGCGCCCTCGTTCGCGCGCGGTGCCCCGGGCACCGAGTTCAGCGAAGGCCAGTGGACGGGTACCGCCGTGCTCAGCGTCAAGCCGACCGAAGACCTGATGCTCTATGCCTCGGCCTCGAAGGGCTACAAGGCGGGCGGCTTCAACCTTGACTTCTCGGCGCTGGACCGGACCTGCAACACCACCTTCGATGCGGCCTGCGCCACACGGCTCGCCCGTCCGGCCTTCACCCCGGGCAACGGCCGTCCGGAAGCGACCGACCTGCAGTTTGCCAGCGAGAAGGTTGACGCCTTCGAAGTGGGCTTCAAGTACGATGGCGACGGGATCGACGTGAATTTCGCGGCGTTCTATCAGCGCTATACCAACTACCAGCTCAACACCTTCAACGGGGTGAACTTCGAAGTCACCAACATCCAGGCCTGCAAGGACAGCCTGGGCGGCGCGGACAAGGATGGTTCGGCCACGACCGGTTCGTGCGCGGCTGACCGCCTGAAGCCGGGCGTGACCTCGAAGGGGTTCGAGCTGGAGGCGTTCCTGCGTCCGGCCCGTCACTTCACGGTCAATGCTGGCCTGACTTACGTCGACACCAAGTACGCCAATGACCTGGTCGGCACGGGCGGTCGTCCGCTCTCGCCGGTGCTGTTCCAGCTGCCGGGCAACACCATGTCGAATGCCCCGCAGTATGCCGTTACTGCCGGGATGAGCTGGAGCCCGCCGATCGGTGAGAGCGGCATGTCGGCGCTGTTCTACCTCGACACCCGTCTGCAGGGCGATACCAACACCGGTTCGGACCTTGACCTTGAAAAGGTCCAGGACAGCTTCGTGACGGTCAATGGCCGCATCGGGCTCTACGGTGCCGATCGCAAGTGGGGCATCGAAGTCTGGGCCCAGAACCTGCTCAACAAGACGTACTACATGATCGGTGCGGACATGCCGCTGCAGGGTGGCGGGACCTTCCGTGCGGTTGCCTCGCCCGCTTCGTCGGGTCTGGCCGGTACTGCCAACCAGCTGTTCGTCGGCTTCCCCGGCGAACCGCGCACCTTCGGTGTGACGCTGCGCGGCAAGTTCTGACGCTGCGTCAGCACAGCTTGTGACAACAAGGGGCCTCTCCGGGAAACCGGGGAGGCCTTTTGCTTTGCCGGGTGAACGCGGCTAGCCTGGGCGGATGCGAATATTGCGCGATCCCCAATGCCTGCTGTCCGAAGGTCTGGCGACCTTGCGCCTGCAATTCCAGGTACCGCCGACCTTTCCCGAACCCGTCCTGGCGGCGGCCGAGGCGGCGGCAACACGCGCGCCGACCGATCATGCCGACTGGACCGAGCGGGCCTTTGTTACGCTCGACCCGGCCGGGGCGACGGACCTTGACCAGGCCTTCGCGATCGAGCCGGCGGGAAGCGACTGGCTGCTACACTATGCCATTGCCGATGTCGGCTGGTTCGTTGCGCCCGGCAGCGCGCTTGATGCCGAAGCCTGGCAGCGCGGGGTCACGACCTATCTGCCCGATGGCAAGGCCGGGCTCTATCCGCCCATCCTCGCAGAGGGCGCTTCCAGCCTGCTGCCCGATGGTCCGCGCCCGGCCGTGGTCTTTACCGTCCGGGTCCGGCCCGATGGTGAGACCGCGCTTGATGGCGTGACCCGCGCCGTCATCCGCAGCCGCGCGAAGCTGGCTTACGAGAGCGTGCAGGATGGCGACCTGCTACCCGGATTCCTCGAGATTGCTGCGCGGATCGAGTTGGCCGCGGCGCGGCGCGGGGCGGCCCGGGTCGATCCGCCCGAACAGCAGGTGGAGCGCGGTGGCGATGGCCAGTTTCACCTCCGATTCCGTCCGCTGCTCCCGTCCGAAACCCGCAACGCTGCGCTCTCGCTGGCTTGCAACCTGGCGGTGGCGAAGCTGCTGCTGGAGCATGAGACCGGGCTGTTCCGCGTCATGGCCGGGCCCGATCCGCGCTCCGAGGCGCGGCTGCGCCAGACTGCCCGCGCCTTTGGCCTGACCTGGCCCGATGCCGCGCCGCTGGCCCAGTTCGAAAAGCTGCTCGATCCCGCCGATCCGCGCCATGCCGCCTTCATGCTGGCGGTCCGCCGCGCCGGGCAGGGGGCCAGCTATGCGCCGTTCGTGCCGGGGGCAGTGCCCTGGCACGCCGCCATCGCCGCGCCCTATGCCCATGCCACGGCCCCGCTGCGGCGGCTGGCGGATCGCTATGTGGTCGAGGCGGCCCTGGCCCTCGCCAATGACCGGCCGGTGCCCGAACCGATTGCGGCGGCCTTCCCGCTGCTGCCCGCCGCAATGCAGCGCGGCGATGCCTGCGCCGGGCAGATCGAGCGCGCCGTGGTGGATCTCGCCGAAACGGCCATGCTGGCCGACCGGACGGGCGAGCTGTTCGATGCCGTCGTCACGGACCTCGGCGAACAGGGCGCGCGGATCCAGCTCTGCGACCTGCCGGTCGTCGCGCGGACGACGGCGCGCGAGGTCGTTCCGGGTGACCGCGTGCGGGTGCGGCTGGACAGCGCTGACCCCGCCACGCGCCGCCTGACCTTCCAGCGGGTCCAGTGAAACCGGGCCGCTGAATCGAGTTGCACTGCCGCGCCCCCTAAGCTAGTGGCGCGGCTCCCGGAGGGTTCGCCCAAAGGGATGGATGGCCCGATGGCGGAGTGGTTACGCACCGGACTGCAAATCCGTTTACGCCGGTTCGATTCCGGCTCGGGCCTCCACACACCACAAGGTGCAGTGCCGCTTTAGCTCAGTTGGTAGAGCACATCATTCGTAATGATGGGGTCACGTGTTCGAGTCACGTAAGCGGCACCACTTTCCTGCCCTCGCGCTGCTGGCCCTGGCTGGCCCGGCGCTGGCGCAGGCGCCCGATCCTGAAGCGATAATCGTCACCGGCAAGGCGCTGGACCTGCCGGCTGGCCAGCGCGCCTTTGCCAGCGATGTCCTTACGGCCGAAGACGCGCGGACGCTCGCTTCGGGCCGGATCGAGGACCTGCTGAGCCGGGCTCCCGGCATCCAGCAGTTCCGCCGTTCGGACAGCCGTTCTTCCAATCCTTCGGCGCAGGGGATTACCCTGCGCGGGCTGGGCGGCAATGCCTCTAGCCGGACGCTGGTGCTGCTTGACGGGGTGCCGCTGGTCGATCCGTTCTTCGGCTATGTCCCGCTCTCCGCGCTGCCGCCCGAGCGGCTGGACTCGGTCCGCGTCCTGCGCGGCGGCGGGGCCGGGGCCTTTGCGGCCGGAGCCGTGGCGGGGACGATCGACCTTACCTCGGCTGGGCCTGATACGCTTGGCCTGCTGTCGGCTGCGGCCCTGGTCAATGACCGGGGTGAGAGCGAGCTGTCCGCCTCGCTGGCCCCGCGTCTCGGCAGCGGTTTCGCGGTGATCTCGGGCCGGTGGGACCGCGGTCAGGGGTTCTGGACCACGCCCGAAAGCCAGCGCGTGCCGGCTTCGGTCCGGGCGCGGTTCGATTCGTGGTCGACGGGCCTGCGGGCCGTTGCGCCGCTTACCCCCGAGATCGAGCTGCAGGCGCGGGCGCTGCTGTTCGATGACCAGCGCACGCTGCGGTTTGCCGGGGCCGATACCGGGGCGAGCGGGCAGGATGCCAGCCTGCGCCTGGTCGGGCGCGGTGCCTGGCAATTCGAGGCCTTGGGCTATGTCCAGGCGCGCGATTTCTCCAACGTGGTCATTTCCGCGACCTCGTTCCGCAAGACGCTCGACCAGCGCCGCACCCCGGCGACGGGCCTTGGTGCCAAGTTCGAACTGCGCCCGCCGGTGGGTGAGGGGCAGACGCTGCGGCTGGGGATCGACTGGCGGCGTCAGCGCGGCGAGATGCAGGAAGAGGCCTATAGTGCGGTCACCGGCCTCGTAACCGCGCGGCGCAAGGCCGGCGGGGTCAATTCTGACCTCGGGCTCTATGCCGAGCATGATTGGCGCTTTGGCCCGGCACTGCTGACCCTGAGCGCGCGGGCCGATCGCTGGACGGTGGCGGAAGGCTTCTTCCGTGAGGCCAATGCCGCCGGGACTGTCACGACCGACCGCACGTTTGCGAACCGCTCCGGCTGGCAGGAAGGCCTGCGCGCCGGGCTGCTGGTTGAAGCAGCGCCGGGACTGTCGCTGCGCGCCGCTGCCTATACCGGGCTACGCCAGCCGACGCTCAATGAACTCTACCGGCCCTTCACAGTCTTCCCGGTCACCACCCGCGCCAATGCCGCGCTGGAGAACGAGCGGCTCGAAGGTTTCGAAGGCGGGCTGGACTGGACGCCGCTCCCTGATCTGACGCTGCGCCTGACCGGGTTCGACAACCGGGTGAAGGGCGCGATCGCCAATGTCACGATCGGCCCAAACTTGCGCGAACGCCGCAATGTCGATGCCGTCCATTCGCGCGGTATCGAGGCTTCGGTGGCGGCCAAGCTCGGCGAAGTCAGCCTGGATGCCGCGCTGTCCTGGCTCTCGGCCCGGGTCGAGGCGAGCGGGGCTTCGGCGGCGCTCGATGGCAAGCGCCCGGCCCAGGTTCCGCGCCTGACCGCCAGCACCACCCTGGCCTGGCGACCCGCCGAGCGCTGGCTCCTGGCCGCCAGCCTGCGCCACACCGGCGAGCAGTGGGAGGATGATCTCGAGACCGACCGTCTGCCCGCTGCGACCACGCTCGATGCAGTCGCGGAAGTCCCGCTGACCCGGCACCTGCTGCTGGTCCTGCGGGCCGAGAACCTGACCGACGAGCAGATCATCACCCGCAACCAGGCGGGCAGCATCGACCTGGGCGCGCCGCGCACGGTCTGGGCCGGTTTCCGCATTTCCATGTGAGGTCGCTTGGCCTAGGAAAGCCCGCAAAGCACAACCGGAGGGATTCGATGGCTACCTCGATCAAGAACGCCCACGCCCGCAACCTCGATTGCAGCGAAGCCGAGTGGCAGGCGCGGCAGGAACTGGCTGCCTGCTACCGCGTTTTCGATCACCTCGGCTGGAGCGAGTCGATCTACAATCACATCTCGCTCAAGGTGCCGGGTGAGGAGGGGGCGTTCCTGATCAACC
Organism: Novosphingobium sp.; assembly: GCA_021299075.1. Taxonomy (GTDB): domain Bacteria; phylum Pseudomonadota; class Alphaproteobacteria; order Sphingomonadales; family Sphingomonadaceae; genus Novosphingobium. The sequence continues at coordinate 15,555 of JAJTFU010000013.1, forward strand.
CCTATGGCCTGCACTATTCCGAGGTCTGCGCCAGCAACCTGGTCAAGATCGATATCGACGGCAACACGCTCGACGGCAGCCCGTTCCCGGTCAACAAGGCAGGCTTCACCCAGCACGCCTATTTCCACCGCCACGTCGAATGGGCCCATGCGATCTGCCACACGCATACCACCGCGACCATGGCGGTGTGCAGCCTGGAAGGCGGGCTGCAGCCGGTCAATTTCTATGCCTGCAACTTCATCGGCAAGCTGAGCTACCACGATTTCGAAGGCGTTACCGTCCGCGACGAAGAGGGCGAACGCCTGCTTGCCAACCTGGGTGACAACCGCATCCTGATGCTGCGCAATCATGGCCCGGTGATCCTGGGCCGCTCGATTGGCGAGATCTTCATCCAGCACTGGTCGCTGCAACGCGCCTGCGAGATTCAGCTGGCGACGATGGCGGCTGGCAAGCCGGTCGTGATCCCGGACGAGGTCGTGGCCGTGCACCAGCGCGACCTGGGCCAGGTCCGCCTGCCTGGCGGCCCGGGCAAGGCCGATTTCGATGCCTGGGTCCGGATCATCGACCGGACCGACCGCAGCTGGCGCGACTAAACTCTCGGTATGTCCCGGCTGACCGTCAACGAGCGTCCGCTGGCGTTCGACATGGATCCGCAGACCCCGCTGCTGTGGGCGCTGCGCGATGCCGCCAACCTCACCGGCACCAAATATGGCTGCGGCGTGGGCGATTGCGGGGCCTGCATGGTGCTGGTCGATGGCGAGGCCAAGATGTCGTGCCAGATGAGCCTGGCCGAAGCCGAGGGCCGGGTGGTGATCACGATCGAGGGGCTTTCGCCCGATCGCTCGCACCCGGTGCAGCAAGCGCTGGTGGCAGAGCAGGCGATCCAGTGCGGCTTCTGCACCCCCGGCATCGCGATTGTCGCTGCGGCGCTGCTGGCGCGCAATGCCGATCCGACGCCGCAAGACATCATTGCTGCCGTGCCCAACCTGTGCCGCTGCGGGGTCTATCCGCGGCTGGTCGGCGCGATCCAGCGCGCCGGACGGGTCATGCGGCGGCTGGAAACGATCGATCCAGTGCCCGCCCCCGGCACCACGCCGGAAGATGCGGCGCGGGCCGTGCCTGCGATCAAGGCGCCCTGACGGGAGAACCCTCATGCTTGACCAGCCGCTAACCCTGCCCTGCGGGGCCGTACTGCCCAATCGCCTTGCCAAGGCGGCGATGACCGAGGGGCTGGCCGATCCGCTGGGCCGCCCGACGGCGGAGTTGGGGCGGCTCTACCGGGTCTGGGGGGCAGGCGGCTGCGGTCTGCTGCTCTCGGGCAATGTCCAGGTCGATGGCGATCACCTCGAGCGGCCGGGCAATGTCATCCTGGATCGGCCGGCCGATGGCGCCACGATCGATGCGCTGCGCCGCTGGACTGGCGCGGCCAAGGCGGGCGGTGCGCAGTTCTGGGCGCAGATCAGCCATGCCGGACGGCAGACGATGAAGCCGGTCAACCCGCACCCCAAGGCGCCCTCTGCGGTCAAACTGGGCCTGCCGGGCGGGCAATTCGGCGAGCCGGTCGCGCTGACCGAGGCCGAGATCACCGACCTGATCGCGCGGTTCGCCAGCGCCGCCCATTCCTGCCGCGAGGGCGGGTTCGATGGCGCGCAGATCCATGCCGCCCACGGCTACCTGATCTCGCAGTTCCTCAGCCCGCGTTCCAACCAGCGGACCGACCAGTGGGGCGGCAGCCTGGAAAACCGGGCGCGGTTTCTGCGCGCAGTTGTGAAGGCCGTGCGGGCAGCCGTTGGTGCGCAGTTTGCGCTGTCAGTGAAGCTTAACAGCGCCGATTTCCAGAAGGGCGGATTTGCCTTCGAGGACAGCCAGACCGTTGCCGGGTGGCTGGCCGATGACGGGGTTGACCTGATCGAGATTTCTGGCGGGACCTATGAGCAGCCCAGGCTGCTCGGGATCGAGGGGCTGGAGCCGGTCGAGCAGCCGGGCGTCAAGGCCTCAACCCTGGCGCGCGAGGCCTATTTCGTCGATTTCGCGCTGGCCATGAAGGAAGCAGTCAAGGTGCCGCTCATGGTCACCGGCGGCTTCCGCAGCCGCGCGGCCATGGAAGAGGCCCTGACGCGCGGGGCCGCCGATGTGATCGGCCTGGGCCGGCCATTGTGTGTTGAGCCGGATGGCGCGGCCCGCATCCTGGCCGGGGCAGACAGCCTGCCGCGCGCCGAAAACGGGCTGGGCCTGTTCCCGGCCTGGCTGTCGGTTCTGAAAGCCGTACCGGCGCTGCGGGCGATTGATGGCTTTGCCGGGCAATTTTGGTTCTATGCCCAGATCAACGCGCTGGGCCGCACCGGCCAGACCGCGCCCGAGCGCTCGGTCTTCGCCGCTTTCCGCGAAGTCGAATGGGGCAACCGCCGCTGGCTGAGCGAGCGGGCAGCTGCGATCGCACACCGCTAACCCTTTTTTCGTCATCCCCGCTTGCGCAGGGATGATGGGTTAGCGTCAGCTCAGAACCGCAGCTTCACCCCAAGCCGCGCATTCAGCGGCGCGCCCGTGCTGATGTTGTTATCGGTGTGGGCGTTGGGGAAGTAGTCGGTGTCGGTCAGGTTTTCGACATTGAGCTGCACCTGCACGGCATCGGACAGCTTGTAGAACAGCGCCGCGTCGATCCGGGTGAAGCCGGGCATCCGCACCTGATTGCTGATCGTGGCGAACTGCTGCGACTGGCGCACTGCGCCCACGGCCACACCGAAGCGATCGGTGATGTCATAGCGGCCCCAGGCGGAGAACTGGTGGCGCGGGACCTGGGCGAGGGTCCGTCCGGCCGGTGCGGCGGTAGTGGTCGAGACCACATCGCCATCCTGCAGCGCATAGCCTAGCGTCACCTGCAGGCCCTTGGTCAGCTGGCCAACCATGGCCAGCTCGAAGCCCTTGGTGCGGCTCTTGCCGGTCTGGACAGGAAGGCCAGTGACCGGATCGTTGGCGCGGGTATTGGTGCGGTCGATCTGGAATAGCGCGGCAGTGAAGGCGAGGCGCTCGGTCAGGTCCCACTTCACCCCGGCTTCGAGGTTGCGGAACTCTTCGGGGGCGAGAGTGGCAGTGGTCGCGTCGAGCGAGGTGAACTGGTCGCCCGACTGCGGCAGGAAGCTCTTGGCGTAGCTGGCATAGAGCGACACGTTTTCGCGCGGCTTGATGATCAGCCCGGCGCGCGGGCTCCACTTGCCGTCGGTGCGGCTGACAGTGGTCGGCACCGGTACAGCGATCAGGTTGGTCGCCTCGATCCGGAAGTCGTCATAGCGCAGCCCCAGGACCAGCTTCACCACTTCGCCAAGATCGATCTGATCCTGGACATAGGCAGAGAGGGCGCGAACATTCGAGGCCGAGCTTCTGGTCACCCCAGTCCAGGTGACAGCCGGGATCGAGATCACGGGGCCAAGCAACACGGATGCCCGGCTGGTGTTGGGTTGCCCCGGGAACACGGCAAGACGGCGGCTGTCGCTGGTGTCCTGGTCGCTCGCCTCGAACCCGATCAGCAGCTGGTGGCCAATGCCGCCGGTGTTGCCCTTCCAGACAAGGTTGCCCTGCGCGCTCCAGTTCTGGCGCTTGGTGAAGTTCTCATAGCCCTCGACGTCGACCTGCGTCGCGGTCGCGGCGGCGCGGGGATAGATATTGCCGTAATACTTGTCGTAGTCCGCGAACTGGACCGAGAGGTTGGCGGTCAGGCTATCCGAGAAATCGTGATCGAGCCGGGCGCGGGCGATATGCGCGGTTACGCTGGAGCGATTGATCGCCGGATCGCCAAAGAATACCTCGTCATAGCCCGTCAGCGGCTTGCCGCCGAACGAGGGGACGCCTCGATCGGTCAGGCGCTGATCGTCGGCATATTCATAGGCCAGGACCACGCGGGTCGCCTCGCCCAGTTTCCAGCCGAGCGTCGGGGCGATCCCGACAAAGTGACCATCGTAGAAATCGCGGTGGTTGGCGAACTCCTCGTATGTCGCGTTGAGGCGCGCCGCGAAGCTTTCGCTCAGCGGCCGGTCAAGGTCGGCCGCGAGCGACCAGGCGCCGAAGCTGTCGACCCCGCCGGCAAAGTCGGTGCGGGCCTTGTCGAACTCCGGTGCCTTGGAGACGCGGTTGATCACCCCGCCGCCACCGCCGCGGCCGAAGATCAAGGCATTGGCGCCCTTCAGCACCTCGACTCGGTCGGTGTTGTAGAGCGGGCGATAGTACTGTGCGTCATCGCGCAGGCCATCGAGGAAGAAATCGGCCGTGGTGCTCTGACCGCGCAGGGTGATCTGGTCGCGGTGGCCTTCGCCCTGGCCCAGGACCACGCCGGGGACATAGCGCAGCGCATCATTGAGCGATCCGACGCCCTGGTCGTCCAGCTGTTCGCGGCTCAGGACCGTAACGGTCTGCGGCACGTCGATCAGCGGGGTCTCGGTCTTGGTGGCGGTGCGGGTTTTCTCGATTTCGTAGCCGTCGGGCACGCCGTAAACGATGATCGCGGGGGCATCGACCGCCTCGGCCGCGACCTCCGCCCGGGCGGGCGCTGCCAGCACGACGGCGGGCAGGACAGTCGAGGCGAGCAGAGCGAAGCGAGCGGTGTTCATCAGATCCCCATCTTGCGAATGATTTGCAATAACGAGAATGCCGCTAATGCGAGTCGCTCGCATTGACAAGGATCAAATTGCCGCCGCAGCCCTTTTTGCTAAGGGATCGCGACGAACCGAAAGGAAGCCCTCCGTGAAAGCAACGATCTGGCACAACCCGGCCTGCGGCACCTCGCGCAAGACCCTGGCGATCCTGCAGGAGACGCCGGGGGTGGAAGTCACCGTGATCGAATACCTGGTGAACCCGCCGAGCGCCGAAAAGCTGGCCCAGCTCTATCGCGATGCAGGGATCACCCCGCAGCAGGGCCTGCGGCTGCGCGGTACCGATGCCGAAGAGCGCGGTCTGCCCGCTGCCGACGCGGCGACAGTGCTGGCGGCGATGGCGGCCGAGCCCAAGCTGGTCGAACGCCCGCTGGTTGAAACCGACAAGGGCGTGCGGCTGTGCCGCCCCCAGGACAAGGTCCTGGCGATCCTCTAACGCCGCTCGATCAGGTCCTCGTCCTTGCCCATGCTTTTCAGGCCAAGGATCAGCACCGCCAGGCAGAGCAGTTCGATCACGGCAAAGCCGATCCACGAGGAGTGGCCATAGAGCCAGACCCCGATGGCTGGCGCGACGATATAGGCCGCGCCGTTGACCGAGGCGACGATCCCGGCGGACTGGCCCTGTTCGGCGCGGCTGACCGCCAGGCTGGCCCCGGCGGTAAAGCCCGGGCGAAACAGGCCGAAGCCCAGGCAGGCAATTGCCGTACCGATGGTGATCGCGTGGAGGTCCTGCGCCACGGCCAGCAGGGCGACACCCAGCGCGGCCAGGCTGACCCCCCATAGCGCTGAGGCGCGCGGGCCCAGCTTCCACAGCGGGATGATCCCCCACTGCGCCAGCAGGGTGGCAATGGCGCCGGACATCAGCACCAGGCCGGTCGGCCCGGCCCCAGCCATCGGCGTGTCGCGCAGGTGCAGCCGGTCAAGGATCAGGAAGCCGACAATGCCCATGACCATGGCCTGGGCATGGCCGCCCAGCAGCCCGGCCACCAGCCACGGACGAATCCGCCGGTCGGTCCACTTGAGGTCTGGCACTTCGGGCGGCAGCGCGCCATCGTCGGCTTCCTCACCCTCGCCGCGCATCCGCGAATCGGAGTTGGCGCTGAACGGGGCAGCCAGCACTTCGCCGCGCGCGGCATAGGCCGGGGCATCGTCAGGCAGCCGCAGCCGCAGTGCGATCAGCACGACCACGGCGATCATGGTGAAGGCAAAGAACGGGCTGACCAGACCAAGCCCGGGCAGGATCAGCAACGGCGCGAGCGCCGGCCCGAGCACGGTGCCGAGGCCAAAGCTGGAGGAGATCAGCGATAACGACTGGGTCCGTTCGGCCCGGCTGGTGCGGCTCGCGACATAGGCCTGGACCGCCGGCGGTGCGGCCGAGCCGAATCCGCCGTAGAGCGAGCGGCAGGCCGCAAACAGCAGCAGGGTGCCCAGTGCGCCGAGATAGCCGTGCAGCCCCAGCCACA
>JAJTFU010000137.1 GCA_021299075.1 Novosphingobium sp.
CGAGATAAAGCCTTGCGCCCGTCAGCGCGGCATCCTGTGCCACGATGAAGCGCTTTTCGGGCTTGTCATTGCCCAGGTTCCAGTAACCGTGGAAGGCCGCCGTCAGATCGTGGAGAAAGAAGGCCACCCGGTGCGGCTCGCGCGCCGCAGCCGCCGCCTCGACCAGCCGCGGGAACTGCGCCGCCAGCTTGATCAGCGCCAGCTCTTCCTCACCCAGCCGGTCCAGCGCTGCCGGGTCTGGTCCAAAGCCTTCAACCGCCGCCTTGCGCAAGGTCGAGCGGATCCGGGCGTGGGCGTACTGGACGTAGAACACCGGGTTGTCCTTCGAGGCTTCGACCACCTTGTCGAAATCGAAGTCCATCTGCGCATCGGGCTTGCGGGTCAGCATGGTAAAGCGGACCACGTCCTTGCCGACCATCTCGACCACGTCGGCCAGGGTCACGAAATTGCCGGCGCGCTTCGACATCTTGAAGGGCTGGCCGCCCTTCATCAGCTGGACCATCTGGACCAGCTTGACCTCAAACGGGGTGGGCTTGCCCTCCCCGTTTTCATTGGCGGCCCCGGTCATGGCCGCAACTGCCGCCTTGATCCGCTTGACCGTGCCGGCATGGTCCGCGCCCCAGATGTCGACCAGCGCGTCGGCGCTCTGGGCCTTCTGGAAGTGGTAAGCGAGGTCAGCGCCGAAATAAGTCCATTCGCCGGTGCTCTTTTTGATCGGGCGATCCTGATCGTCGCCGAACCTGGTCGAGCGGAACAGCGGCAGTTTGACCGGCTCCCAGTCCTCGGGCGTCTTGCCCTTGGGGGCTTCCAGCTGGCCGTCGTAGACCAGGTCATGCGCACGCAGCCACTTCTCGGCCTCGTCGGGCTTGCCGGCGGCCTGGAGCTCGGCTTCCGACGAGAACAGGTCATGATGGATGCCCAGCAAGGCGAGGTCGGCCTTGATCATCTCGAGCATGGCCGCCACCGCGCGGGTGCGGAACAACACGAGCCATTCGGCTTCGGGCGCCTTGGCGTACTTGTCGCCGAATTCGGCCGCCAGCGCCTGGCCAAGCGGGATCAGGTATTCGCCGGGGTAGAGCCCCTCCGGGATCTCGCCCACGGCCTCGCCGAGCGCCTCGCGGTAGCGAACGTGGACCGACCGGGCCAGGACATCGACCTGCGCCCCGGCATCGTTGACGTAGTATTCGCGGATCACCTTGTGCCCGGCGAATTCGAGCAGGGTCGCCAGGGCATCGCCCACCACCGCGCCGCGGCAGTGGCCCATGTGCATCGGCCCGGTCGGATTGGCCGAGACGTATTCGACGTTGACGGTGCTGCCCTGCCCCATGGTTGAGCGGCCATAGTCAGCACCCAGCGCGGCAATCGCCCGCAGTTCAGCCAGCCAGGCGGCGGCATCCACTCGCAGGTTGATGAAACCGGGGCCGGCAATCTCGGCACTGGCAACGCCCGGCACCTTCAGCAGTTCGGCCACCAGCAGCTCGGCAAGTGCGCGCGGGTTCAGGCCCGCCGGCTTGGCCAGCACCATCGCCGCGTTGGTCGCCAGATCGCCGTGGCTGGGATCACGCGGCGGCTCCACCGTCACGGCGGCGCGGTTCAGCCCGCCCGGCAGCGTGCCGGCGGCTTCCAGCGCATCGAGCGCAGCGGCGATATGGCCGACAAAGGCGGCGTGAATGGTAAGGGCAGCAGTCATGGCGCGCCGGTTAGACGGTTTGCGCCCATTGTGGAAGTGACCTCTCCCCCCTTCAGGGGAGAGATACGCAGGCTTGGCAGCTTGCTGCCTAGCCGAAGTTGAGTGGGGCGCGGGTCTACGCCCCCTCTCCCAACCCTCTCCCCTAAAGGTGAGAGGGCCTTTCGTTACCGCGTGGCGTTGTAAGTCAGCTGGTCCTGGCTGAGCTGGAAGCCAACCAGCACTTCAAAGGTCGCGCGGGCAACCGCTGCCTTGACCTCGGGCCGCGAGAGCGGATCGACCGCGGCATCGGCATCGCCGGCCTTGCGCCGCCGCGTGATCTGCTCGCGGATATCGGCCGGCAAGCTCGCTTCGGCCTTGTCGACATAGGCGCTGGCCGAGCCGCTGGCCTGCGCGCGTTCCTGTCCGTCGGCGAAATTGATGGTGACCGAGCCGACCCGCTTCGAAATCACCGCGCTCCCGCCGCGCAGGACGGTAACGAAGTAGGGCAGCGTGACCTGGCGGGCACCGCGCGTGTCGGTGCGGCGGGCCAGCACGTCAAAGGTGGCTGCTGTGTAGACCTTCTCACCCGCCTCGTTGCAGGTCGAACGGACATTGGTCAGCGCGCCGACCAGATCGATGTTATCCGCCGTCGTGACGCCGGGCGTGCGGAACAGGGTCACATCGCCGGTATAGTCAGCCACGCCGACTGCCGGGCAGGCGCTGCGCACAGCGGTAACGCCGACGCCTTCGTCGACCACCAGGTCCCCGGTCCCGCGGCACCCGGCCAGGGCGGCGGCAAGGGCAACGGCGGCATAGAGGCGAGTGCGATGCGTCATTCTGGCAGGTTCCTGTCCTTGGGCAGAACTTGCCCTAGCGGCGTCAATGCCAAAACGCTAGGGGGGCGAACATGAACGCGCCCTTTCCGCAGCCGGTCAAGCCGGCCCTTCGCCTTCTGCTCGCCGCGCCGCGCGGCTTCTGCGCGGGGGTCGACCGCGCGATCGAGATCGTCGAGCGGGCGCTGAACCGCTATGGGGCCCCGGTCTATGTCCGGCACGAGATCGTGCATAACCGCTTCGTGGTTGACGGCCTGCGCGACAAAGGCGCCATTTTCGTCGAGGAGCTGGACGAAGTGCCCGATGGCGCTCCGGTAGTGTTCAGCGCCCATGGCGTGCCCAAGTCGGTGCCGGCCAACGCGACCGAGCGCGGGCTGGACTGGCTCGATGCCACTTGCCCGCTGGTCAGCAAGGTGCACCGCCAGGCCGAACGCCAGATCGAGGCTGGCCGCCACATTCTGTTCATCGGCCACAAGGGCCATCCCGAAGTGATCGGCACCTTCGGCCAGGTTCCGGAGGGCACGATAACCCTCGTCGAAACGCTGGAAGACGTGGCCGCGCTGGATTTTCCGACCGATGCCGCGCTTTCGTTCCTGACGCAGACAACGCTGTCGGTCGATGACACGGCCGAAATCGTTGCAGAATTGCGCGTGCGCTTCCCTGGCATTGTCGGCCCCAAGGCCGAGGACATCTGCTATGCCACGTCCAACCGCCAGGCAGCGGTCAAGGCAATTGCCGAGGAATGCCAGCTGGTGCTGGTGATCGGCGCGCCCAACAGTTCCAATTCGCTGAGGCTGGTCGAAGTGGCCGAGCGCTGCGGCGCGACCGCGCACCTGATCCAGCGCGGCAGCGAGATCGACGAGGCTTGGTTTGCTGGAGTCGAGACCATGGGCCTGACCGCCGGGGCCTCTGCCCCCGAAACACTGGTCCAGGAAGTGATCGACCGGATCGGCGAATTCCGGACCGTGGCAGTCGGACAGGTTGTTACTGCCGAGGAAAAGATTGTCTTCAAGCTGCCGCGGCAACTGTCGGACTAAGGCTCGGGCGTGGCGGTTTACACCCACCTTGGGGCCGAAGTACTGGCCGGGCTGGTCGCCGAATTCGATGTCGGCGAGCTGACCTCGGTCAAGGGCATTGCCGAGGGTATTTCCAACAGCAACTGGCTGGTCGAAACCACCGGGCAGGACGGGTCCGGCGCGCGGTTCATCCTGACCATGTACGAATTCCGGATCGAAGTGGAGGACCTGCCGTTCTTCCTTTCGCTGCTCGATCACTTATCGGCCCGGGGCTGCCCGGTGCCGCGCACAATCCATGATCGGCAGGGCCAGCTCTTCCGCCTGCTGGATGGCAAGGCCGTGGCGCTGATCGAGTTCCTGTCCGGCGTTTCGGTCAGTGCGCCGACACCCGGCCAGGCTCACGCCGTCGGCCGCGCGCTGGCACAGATGCAGCTAGCTGCGGCGGACTTTCCAGGCGTGCGCGAGAATGCGATGGGCCGCGCCGAATGGCAACGACTGGCGCAGGAATGCGGGCCGGCTGGCCTGGCCGAGATCGACCCGGGCTTTGCCGAACTGGTGGCGCGCGAACTCCCCGCCGTGCTGGCTGACTGGCCCGAAGGCCTGCCGCGCGGGACGATCCATGCCGACCTGTTCCCGGACAATGTCCTGATGCTGGGCACCCAGGTGACCGGGCTGATCGACTTCTATTTCGCCTGTACCGATCTGTTTGCCTATGACCTGGCAGTCACCCATGCCGCCTGGTGTTTTTCCAATGATGGCAAGCACTTCGACCCGGCGTTGTCGGCAGCACTGATCGCTGGTTACGAGGAGGTCCGCCCGCTTTCCCCGGCTGAGCGCGCGGCCTTGCCTCTGCTCGCGCGCGGCGCCGCCTTGCGCTTTGCCCTCACCCGCGCCTGGGACTGGGTCAACACTCCGGCCGATGCGCTGGTCACCCGCAAGGACCCCCTGGCCTTTGGCCGGCGGCTGGAATTCTACGCCGATCCCGCCAATGCTGCCGTCTTTGCGGCCGCATGAAGCGCATCGAGGCCTTCACCGATGGCGCCTGCAAGGGCAACCCCGGCCCCGGCGGCTGGGGTGTGGTGCTGCGCATGGGCCAGCATGAGCGGGAATTGTCAGGTCACGAAGCCCACACCACCAATAACCGTATGGAGCTGACGGCGGTGATCCGCGCGCTCGACGCGCTGAAAGAGCCGTGCCACGTCGCGCTGCACACCGACAGCCGCTATGTGATCGACGGGATCACCAAGTGGATCTTCGGCTGGCAGAAGAACGGCTGGATCAATTCCCAGAAGAAGCCGGTCCTCAATGCCGATCTTTGGCAGGAACTGCTGGAAGCGCGCAAGCGCCACCGGATCGACTGGATCTGGGTCAAGGGCCACGATGGCCACCCCGAGAACGAAAGGGCCGACCGCCTGGCGAGCGATGCGGCCCTCTCAGGCAAGCAGGCTTAGCCGGCGGTCTTATCGACCACTTCGGCGCCCGGGCCGTTCTTCAGGATCGATTCGATCGCATTCTTGGCGCTGGCCTTGCTGCTATAGCCTTCGGTCCAGAAGATCGTTTCCGAATTGTAGCAGAAATAGGCGACAAACTCGCCAGCCTTGTTCTTACGGATTTCAAAACGGTGTGCCATGTCGGGTATACCTCCCAGGTTTGCGACGACCGGGACAGCCTAACGCTAAATCCTTGATTCGCTATCGAAACCGTGCCGGATCATATGGCTCAGGGTCGACCGCGCCAGGCCCCTGCCCCAGCAGCAGCGCGCAGGCCAGGTCTGCCGCCGCCGGCGCGGTCTGGATCCCGAACCCGCCCTGCCCGGCGAACCAGAAGAAGCCGGGCTGATCAGGATCGAAGCCGTAAACCGGCAGCCGATCCGGCGCGAAAGAGCGCAGG
>JAJTFU010000138.1 GCA_021299075.1 Novosphingobium sp.
CGGTGCGGCACAGCGACCAGTTGTTCGCCCTGCTCCGCGCCGGCGGTCCGGGCTTCCGGCGGCGGCTGACGGCGCTGCTGGCGGCCGCGGCGCTGTCGCGCGGGCCGCGTGGCTCGACCCGGGGTTGGACCTATCTCAACATCGGCCACACCGGGCTGGATTCGCCTGGCCTGGCCGGCTGGCTGGCCGAACAGCACTGGAAGCCGGTCTATCTGGTCCATGACCTGATCCCGATCAGCCATCCGGAATTCTGTCGCCCCGGCGAAGCCCGGCGCCATCGCCAACGAATGCGCACCGTACTGGATAGCGCTGCCGGGGTGATCGCCAATTCGGCCCAGACCCGCGATGCACTGGCCGGGTTCGCCATGCGCGAACATCGCCCCACTCCACCATTCGAGGTTGCCTGGCTGGCCTCGCCCGACCTGGTGGAACCAGCCAACGTGCCCCCGCCCAGCCGGCCGACCTTCGTGATGATCGGCACGATCGAGGGGCGCAAGAACCACCTGCTGCTGCTGCACATCTGGGAGAAGCTGGCCCGGGAACTTGGCCCGGCCACGCCAAAGCTGGTGCTGATCGGCCAGCGCGGCTGGGAAGCCGACGAGGTGTTTGCCCTGCTGGACCGCTCCCCCCGACTCAAAGGCTATGTTCGCGAACTGGGCCGCTGCGATGATGCCACCATGCTGGGCTGGCTCGACCAGGCCCGAGCACTCTTGATCCCCAGCTTTATCGAAGGCTTCGGCATTCCGGTGATCGAGGCGCTGCAGCGCGGCGTGCCGGTGATCGCCAGCGACCTGCCCGTCTTTCGCGAGATTGCCGGCGAGATCCCGCTCTATCTCGATCCGCTCGACGGCCAGGGCTGGGAAGCGGCGATCCGCGCCTATTGCGGCGATGCACCCGACCGAGAGCGCCAGCTGGCCGCCATGCCATCGTTCCATGCCCCCAGCTGGGACGATCACTTCGCCAAGGTCGACGGCTGGCTCGCAAGCCTCTAGACAGGCGGCATGAGCGAGCCGCTGCCCTTCCATTCGATCCATCGCCACGGTCTTGTCCGACTGGCGGCGGCAACCCCTGCGGTCTTCGTCGCCCATCCCGCCGCCAATGCCCGCGCCGTGCTCGAGCTGGCGCAGCAGGCCGAGCAAGCAGGCGTCGACCTGGTGGTGTTCCCGGAGCTATGCCTCACGGCCTATGCGATCGACGATCTGCTGACCCAGCAGGCGCTGCTCGACTCGGCCCGCACAGCATTGACCAACATCGTTACCGCCAGCGAGCGGATGCGGGCGGTGCTGGTCGTTGGCCTGCCGCTGGTTCGCAACGGGCGGCTTTACAACTGTGCTGCGGCGGTCACGCAGGGGCGCGTACTGGGTGTCGTGCCCAAGAGCTTTCTGCCCAATTACCGTGAGTATTACGAGAAGCGCTGGTTTGCCCAGGGTGTCGGCATCACTGGCGAGACGATCGAGCTGGGCGGCGTGGAAGTGCCGTTCGGCACAGACCTACTGTTCCGAGCCGCCAACCTGCCTGACTTCACCTTTCACCTCGAAATCTGCGAAGACATGTGGGTGCCGCAGCCGCCCTCGATCCGTGGCGCGCTGGCCGGAGCGACGGTGCTCTGCAACCTCTCGGCCTCCAACATCACCGTTGGCAAGGCTGATGAGCGCACCACGCTCTGTGCCGCCCAGTCGACGCGCTGCGCTGCGGCCTATGTCTATGCCGCCGCCGGTGCGGGCGAGAGCACGACCGACCTCGCCTGGGACGGTCAGGGTTCAATCTTCGAGCTGGGCGAGGAATTGGCCCGGTCGGAACGGTTCAGCCGCAGCCCGCAGCTGGCCATAGCCGATGTCGACGTGCAGCGGCTGCGGCTGGAGCGGATGCGGACCGGCTCGTTCAACGATGCCGCCGTCGCCGCCGGCCACCCGGAGCGCGATTTCCGCCGGATCGACTTTACCCTGCCGCTGCATGAAAAGGATGTCGGGTTGCGCCGCGCGCTGAGGCGCTTCCCCTATGTCCCGCACCGCGCCGAGCGGCTGGCGCAGGACTGCTACGAAGCCTTCAACATCCAGGTCGAGGGGCTGATCCGGCGCATGGAAGCGACCAAGGCGAAGTGCCTGGTGATCGGCATTTCGGGCGGGCTCGATTCGACCCATGCCCTGATCGTCGCGGCCAAGGCCTGCGACCGGCTCGGCCTGCCGCGCACCGCGATTCGTGGCTATACGATGCCCAGCTTTGCAACCAGCGAGGGCACCAAGGCCAACGCCTGGAAGCTGATGGAGGCACTGGGGATCACGGCTGACGAGATCGATATCCGTCCGGCCGCCGAACAGCTGCTGAAAGACATGGACCACCCCTATTCGCGCGGCGAGAAGGTCTATGACGTGACCTTCGAGAACGTCCAGGCCGGCCTGCGAACCGATTACCTGTTCCGTCTGGCCAACCATCACCACGGCTTCGTAGTGGGGACGGGCGACCTGTCCGAACTGGCGCTTGGCTGGTGCACATATGGCGTCGGCGATCACATGAGCCACTATGCCGTCAACTGCGGCGTGCCCAAGACGCTGATCCAGTACCTGATCCGCTGGTCGGTGGAGAGCGAGCAGTTCGACGCCGCGACCGATGCCGTGCTGACGGCGATCCTGGATCAGGAGATCTCGCCCGAGCTGGTGCCGCCCGATGCCGGCGGCGCGATCCAGAGCACCGAGGCCGCGGTCGGCCCCTATGCGCTCAACGATTTCTTCCTCTACTACACGCTGCGCCAGGCACTTGGTCCGGCGAAGATCGCCTTTCTGGCCTGGCATGCCTGGCGCAAGGACGGCACCGGCCGCTGGCCCTTTGGCTTCCCGGAAGAGCGCAAGGAAGATTATGCGCTGGCCGAGATCCGGAAGTGGTTGGAGAACTTCGTGCGGCGGTTCTTCGCCACCAGCCAGTTCAAGCGCAGCGCGATCCCCAACGGACCCAAGGTTTCATCCGGCGGCAGCCTGAGCCCGCGCGGCGACTGGCGCGCGCCGAGCGATGGCTTGGCCGATGTCTGGCTGGCAGAAGTGGCGCAGGTGCCGCGCAAGTAGTGCGGCTTCAGTTGCCGCCTTCGGGTTTCTTGTCAGCTTGCGCCTTGGCTGCGGCTTCCGCCTCTGCCTTCTGGCGCGCTTCCATCTGGTCCTCGAGCTTCTCGACGTCGGTCTGGGTCTTGGCCGCGTCCTGGTCGATCGTCGACAGGCGCTTGGCCCGCTCATCGGCGATCAACTGGCCGAACCGGACCGATTCGTCGCTCTGCTTCTCGGCATAGGCCGCGTCGATCAGCCTGCTCGAGCAACCAGTCCAGCCGCCAGCGCCGACGGGCGAGCAGCTCATCGTCCCGGTCTTGTTGACCCGTTCATAGGCCAGGACCTTGTTGTTCCAGGCCTCGTTCTGCGGCGAGCTCGACTGGCGCAGGATCTGCGGAATGCGGAAGCGCTCGGCTTCGGCCTTGCGCGCGCAGACTGTAATCGTGTCATCGGCCGAAACCGGGCACTCATCGTTGCCATAGATGATCAGCTGGTTGACCTTCGGCTCGGGCGCATCCTGGGCCAGGGCGGGTGCGGCAAAGGCCAGCAGGGGGGCGGCAATCAGCAGGCGGCGCATGGGTAATCTCCTTGGCGCGGTAGTCCCGGTATAGGGACCTTGGGCGCTGAATGACAGCTTAAGCGGGGCAATTGATTGCGCCGGACAGCAGCGGATAGGCCGGGGCCTGCTCCGCCCCGGCGGCAATCGCCGCATCGTGGTGCGCGCGTTCGTCATCGCGGAACTCGCGGATCATTCCGGCAAGTTCGGGGTCCTTGTCGCCCAACTCCTCGAGCTGCTGGGTATAGTGCCGGTCGATCTCGGTTTCGATCGCCGCGGTGCAGGCCATCGCCGCTTTGGGCCCGATCAGCGCAGTCGCCGCGCCCAGCGCAAAGCCGGCAACGTTCCAGACTGGCTGCAATGCCGTGGGACGCACGCCGCGCCGGGCGATCAGCGCATCGAACTTGGCCCGGTGAACGGCTTCCTGCTCGGCCATATGGGCGATCTCGCCCGCGTGCGGCGCACGATCGCCCATCACCGCCAATTGCCCGGCATAGATCCGCGTTGCGCCATATTCGCCGGCCTGATCGACGCGCAGCATGCGTGCAGTATCGGTCATGCCTTGGTTCCTTCGCGGCGCAGCAGGATGAAGATTGCCAGGGCACCGGCAGTGGAAATCAGGAAATTGAAGCCAGCTAGCGAAATCCCCAGCAGGGTCCATGGCGCAACATCGCAGCGCACGATCGGCGCATCGAGAATCGCCGCGAGCGGGTCGCCGCCGCTTTGCGCGACCGTGGCGCAGCCGGTGATCCCTTCCCACCAGCCATATTCAACCCCGGCATGGAAGGCGCCGATCAGCCCGGAAACCAGGATTGCTAGGCCCGCCAGCAGCGGCCACAGCTTTTGTCGTGGCTGGAGCAGCCCAATCGCAGCCAGCACCAGCGCGGCAAAGTGCGGATAGCGCTGCCACCAGCACATTTCGCAAGGATAGAGCCCGAAGCCATATTGCGAGATATAGGCCCCGCCCAGCAGTGCCCCTGGCACCGCCAGTGCCAGCACCCGCGCCGAAATCGCCATGTGCCTACTTCCCCTTCAGCGCCAAAGCCGCCCGGCCGCCGCGGCGCAGGGTTTCCAGCGCATAGTGCAGCTGGAAGTCGGTGATGCCCTTGGCCTTCAGCTCTTCAGGGGTGGCCTTGAACCGCGGATCATCCTGCCGGTCAGCCTCAAGCTGCTTGTCGGCCACGCCCAGTTCGTTGACGAGGTGGCGGCGCAGGTCGCTTTCTCGCATGGTCAGCTCGGCACGGCGGCGCGCATCCGGATCGGACAGCTGCGGCACGCGGATATCGGGCTCGATCCCGCCTTCCTGCACCGACTTGCCCGCAGGCGTGTAGTAACGCGCCGTGGTGAGCTTGATCGCGCGGGTCTTGTCGAGCTCGAACAGCGACTGGACGCTGCCCTTGCCAAAGCTGCGTTCACCCATGACCAGCGCCCGCTTGTGGTCCTGAAGGGCCCCGGCGACAATCTCGGAGGCCGAGGCCGAGCCGGCATCGATCAGGACGATTACCGGCAAGCCCTTGGCGGCATCGCCCGGGATCATCTCTTCGGCCCGGTAAAACTCGTTGTCTCGCGGATTGCGGCCGCGCTGCGAAACGATATCGCCCTTGGTCAGGAACAGGTCGGACAGCGCCACTGCCTCGTCCAGCGAGCCGCCGGGGTTCTGCCGCAGGTCAAGCACCAGCCCGGTCAGCTTGCCGCCGGCCTGCTTCTTCAGGTCCGCAATCGCCGCCCCGACATCGACCCCGACATCGCGCGAGAATTCGTTGACCGAGACAACGCCAACGTCCTTTTCAAGCTTCCACGTGACCGGCTCCAGGTCGATCACCCCGCGGGTGACCGTAACATCGAAAGTGTCCTTGCGACCTTCGCGGAACAGGGTCAGCCGGATCGGCGTGCCAGCCTCGCCGCGCATTTTCGCCACGGCATCGTCGAGCTCGATCCCGTAGATCAGCTTGCCGTCGAGATGCGTGATGTAATCGCCCGCCTTGACCCCGGCCTTGTCCGCCGGGCTGCCCTTCATCGGCGCGATGACGCGGACCGCGCCATCATCCATACCGACGCTGAGGCCTAGGCCGGAATAATTACCGTCGATCATATTGGTCAGGCGCTGGAACGAGGCGCCTTCGACATAGCTGGAATGCGGATCGAGCGCGGTCAGCATCCCGTTGATCGCGCCGGCGATCAGCTTGTCGTCATCGACCGATTCGACATACTGCGCCTTGACGATCTGGTAGACCGTGAAGAGCCGGTTGAACTGGGCATTCGAGCGCCCTTCGACCGCGGCAAGCCCGGCCGTCGTCGCCGGCAACAGGGCAACGGCGCTGACCAGCAGCGAAGCGCGGACAAGGTTGGCAAGCTTCATTCGGTTCACGGCCTTTCGCCTGTGGTTGACCTGCAATCTATCCGCTGGCGCGCCTTAACGCCAGATGGCCCGATGTCCGGGACCGTACCAAATCGACTAACGACCTAGCTGGTCAAGCGGATTGACCGGCTGGCCATCCTTGCGCAGCTCCAGCGTGACCAGCGGCTGGCCCGGCCCGGTAATCCCCAGTGGCGAGCCACCGACCAGGCGGTCACCCACTGCGGCATCAAGCGTGGATAGGCCGGTGATGAGCGATGTCCAGCCGCCGGCATGTTCGATGATCACGATCTGGCCATAGCCCCGGTAAGGCCCGGCAAAAACCACCCGCCCAGCCGCGGGAGCGACGATCTGGGCCGCAGGACGCGCCAGCAAGGTGATCCCGCGCGAGCGCGGCTGCCCCGATCGCTCGGTCCCGAACCCCGCCACGACCTGGCCTGCCAGCGGCAAGGCAAAGCCCGGCAGCCGTGCAGTCGAGGTCGCGATCGCCTGGGCATCGGTCGCGACCACCGCGGCGCCCGGAACGGCGGGACGCAGGATTGGCCCAGGCAAGGCTGCCAAGGCGGCACGGCGGCGGCTGGCTTCATCCAGCTGCCCGACCAGGCCATTGAGATCGCGCGCCTGTTCGGCCAGCGCAAGGGCGCGATCAGCCTCACGGGCGGCCAGCCCACCGGCAGCGCGCGCCTCCAGCCGCTGACGGCTCTCGAGCGCAGCCAATGCCTGTCGCCGCGCGGCCAGATCGCGCTGGGCCTGGCGCAGGCTAGCGGCATTGGCCCGTGCCTGATCCTGCAGCGCCCGGCTGCGGTTGAGTTCGGCCCGCAGATCGGCCGTGCGCCGCTGCACCTCGGGCAACATCGCTTCCAGCGCGGCGCGCAGATAAACCGTTTCGTGGAGCGAGCCAGGCCGCAGCAGCGCAAAGGCGGCAGGGCGGCGCGCGAGCCGCTGGAGGGCGGCGGTCAGCTGGACCAGCGGTTGCTGGCGCTGGGCCAGCCGGGCGCGCAGCTGCGCCCGTTCGCGCTCGATCAACGCGGCGCGGGCCTCATTGGCGGCAATCCCGGCTTCGGCCTGCTGGATTCGCGCAGCGATGCCGGCGGCTTCGCGGGCAGTCTTCTCAACCGCGGCGTTGGCGCTGCTAGCCTGGGCCTCCAGCTCGGTGGCACGGCGGTCAGCGGCGGCCCCCGCAGCCTGAGCTTCGGCAATGGCGCGGCGCAATTGATTGGGGTCGGTCGGGGCCGGCGGCGCCTGCGCCGCAGCTCCGCCCAGCGCGACAAGCGCGAGCAGCGGGGTCAGACGCAGGAAGGCGGCGGGCGGCATCGCGCGCCTTATCCCGAACGGTGATAGGGATGACCAGCCAGAATGCTGGTTGCGCGCCACAATTGTTCGGCCAGCATGGCCCGGACCAGCAGGTGCGGCCAGGTCATCGGCCCGAAACCAAGCAGCAGGTCGGCCCTGGTTCGCGCCGCTTCGCCGTGGCCATCGGCCGCACCGATCAGGAACCGCGCTTCGCGCACGCCCTCGTCGCGCCAGCGGCCCAGCAGGGCGGCAAAGTCTTCGGAGGACAGTTGCTTGCCGCGCTCATCAAGCAGGACTTCGCGCGCGGGGGTCAGCGGGGCCGGAACCGTGCCCCCCGTATCGGGCAGTTCGGTCTGGACCACCGGCCAGATGATCCGCTTCATATAGCGGGCGACGAGTTCGGCCTCGGGCGAGCGGGCGATCTTGCCGCGGGCAATCACGTGCAGCCGCATGGCGGGTCGATCAGGGCAGGTGGATCAGGCCGCGCCCGAATCCCCGAAGGCCCACATCCGCTCAAGGTTGTAGAAGCTGCGAACTTCCGGACGGAACAGGTGGACCACGATGTCGCCTGCGTCGATCAGCACCCAGTCAGCCGCCGGGAGGCCTTCGATCCGGACATGGCCGAAGCCGCCCTGCTTGATCCGTTCGGCCAGCTTCTGTGCCATCGCCGCGACCTGGCGGGTCGAACGGCCGCTGGCGATCACCATGTGATCGGCAATCGAGCTTTTGCCTTCGAGCGGGATCGAGACGATCTCCTGCGCCTGGTCATCGTCAAGCGACTGGAGCACCAGCGCGTGAAGCGAACCGGGTTCGGATTGGGGCAGCGGGGTGGGCGTTCCGGCAGCGGCCGGCGCGTTCGTGGCAGGTGTCATTGAGGGGGCGAGTGCTCCTTGGGGCGGGCGGCGCGCAGCGGCGCAGGAAAAAAGCCCTGCCCGTTCACGGCGTGTCGGATTTGACCGGATGGTGCGTCAGCGGATCCCGGACCGTCCGGCCAGCATAACGCCGGGCCCAGTCTGGATCAGCGCGGCGAATGGCAGTCGCCGAGCGCGGATCGGGATCGAATCGCAAATGTATCAGCGCGGGTGCGCTCCATCCTGCCCGGTGTTTCAGACTGGCTGCGGACCGCCGGTATCGGCCGAGCCATGCCGCAGCGGGGCTCGCCGCAGCAAGGCCATCATAGCCGGGCCGGGCAATAACCGCAATCGGCATGGTGCGGGCGATGCGGCGCCAGTCGCGCCAGCGGTGCAGCTGGGCCAGATTGTCGCTGCCCATCAGCCAGACAAAGTCCACATCAGGATAGCGGCGGCGCAGTGCGCGCAGGGTGTCGACCGTGTAAACCGTGCCTAGCTCGCGCTCGATCGTGGTCGGCACGATCGGCGCACGGCGCGCCATGTGCAGTGCCGAGCCAAGCCGGGCCGAGAGCGATGCCATGCCCGCCTTCGGCTTGAGCGGATTACCAGGCGAGACCAGCCACCAGACCGCATCGAGCCCCAGGGCATCACGCGCAAAGAGGCTGATCCGCCGGTGCCCGCCGTGGGCCGGGTTGAAGCTGCCACCCAGCAGCCCGACGCGCGGTTTTCCGCGGTTCAGGGCCGGACCTGCCCGGTGCCGCGCACCAGCCACTTGTAAGTCGTGAGACCTTCCAGCGCGACCGGACCGCGGGCGTGGAGCCGCCCGGTGGCAATG